>JAYSRS010000299.1:0-4741 GCA_043720935.1 Saprospiraceae bacterium | reverse complement strand
AAACAAGCTGCCTCCGATAGATTTTCTCCACGCACGCCTTTTTCGCGCAGCGAAAAACAGTGCGTATGAAAATACGCTTTTATTTATTTCGCGTTACTTACAATGCTTTTTCAAGCAAAAAGTTTATATTTTCCTTAGAATTATGCAAATCTCAACAACTTAAAACGCATTTTTCAATGTCCTTTGTCGTTAGAAGAGGCGCAAACGCCCACTATACTGAGGGGGTGTAACATTGTTTAGTTGTCTTGCAGTCAAAGTATCAAATCCCTCACGCGTTCAACTTATCACTTATCACTTATCACTTATCACTTATCACTCATTTATGGATTTGTCAAAAAACTTGAAAACCGAACGGCTTGAAGTCGTAGATACTTTGCGCGGGTTTGCGCTTTTGGGCATCGTGATTGTTCATTTTATGGAGCAATATTTGGGCGGGTCCACGCCATAAGAACACAACAATTACACACAACATATTGCCGCCGACGGCATTTTTGAAGGCATGGCCAATTTTTTACTGAGGGGTAAGTTTTTCATGCTGTTTTCCTTCCTTTTTGGATTGAGTTTTACGCTTCAAATGGACAATGCGGCCAAGCGAGGTATTAATTTTTCGGGCCGTTTTGTTTGGCGACTGGTGATTTTGTTTGCTATTGGCTTTGTGCATCATCTATTTTATCGGGGCGATATTCTGACAATTTACGCAGTCTTGGGTCTGCCTTTAGTCTTGTTTTACAAGCTGCCGAATCGGTGGGTTTGGGCGATTACAGCCGCTTTGATGCTAGGAATGGCACGTTTTATATTACCAATTCCTGATTTCAAAGCGCAATCTGAACGGTGGAAAAAGCCTGAGCAAACCTATTGGCAAGCCGTCAAATCGGGTTCGATTGCGGATGTTTTTTATCAGAATGCGACACAAAATAAAATAATTAGAAATAATAAAAATAATTATTTAAAATACTCTGTGAACTCCGCGAACGCTGTGCGAGACAATCACTCCTCTTGATTGATGAAGCGATAAGCCAAAGCGGCAAGGGCAGCTCCGACAAATGCACTCACTACGTAGAGCCACAAATTACCCCAATTGCTAATTTGAGCGACGCACAAAGCGACTGCAACTGCGGGATTAATCACACTACCCGATACGCTACCAAAAGTATAAATCAAGCCCGTAACGGTTGTGCCGATGGCCAAACCGTAGAAATTATTGCCTTCAATGGTCTTGGAAGTGGCCACATTTAGAATCACCCAACACATTAAAAATGTCCCCATTGTTTCGGCCAAAATGGCAGGAATTAAGGCAAAATACTGAGGGGGTGGGGCAATCGGCTGTACGATTGGTTTGGCCGAAGTCAAGACAATCGTGAAAGCGGCGGCGGCCACACCTGCAAGCATCTGCACGCCTACGTAAGCGAGGGCTTCTTTCGGTGTCAAACGTCCGCGCAACCACAAAGCGAGCGTGACGGCAGGGTTGAAAACGGCACCTGACATGTAGCCGTGCGTATATATCGTCCCCATCAAAAATAGGCCGATGGCGAGCGGTTGTAAATCGGCAGACACTTTGGCGTAAGTGGTCATGCACACTATCAAAATGAGGGAGAAAGTGCCAATAAATTCGGCGGTCAGTCGGCGTAGAGTCATAAGTCAGTTGCGTAGATTTTAAATTCTTCATTTTAGAATGATGCGGTTTTGCTACTTTTGCGCGTCGGTTTTGTGGCACACGGCGTACACAAAGGACACGAAGTTTTTTCTAGCGCGGCAAAGGTAGGCATTGATAGTCAATTTGTTGCACCTTAAAATCTAAAATTTGAAATTTGAAATCTGCAATCTGCAATTTTTTAAATGGCATAAAAAAACCCGCAAATCACCGATAATTGTCGGTTCAGAGCGGGTTCACCAATCGTGTTAGTGTAGCCTCTTTTCAGAAATTACGTCTTTTGGACGCACCGTCATTATAAGGTCACATTATAATTACAGATTTATAACAATAAATTTACTAAAATAATATTATTATGAAAATAGCACTCATTGGCTATGGGAAAATGGGCAAAACGCTCGAAAAAGTGGCTTTACTGAGGGGTCATCAAGTGGTTCTAAAAATTGATGTGGACAATCGTTCTGACTTCGATAGGCTCGCCGAGGCTGATGTGGCGATTGAATTCACGCGCCCCGAATCGGCGGTTCAGAACCTTGAAAAGTGTATCGCAGCGGGTGTACCTGTGGTCTGTGGAACAACGGGGTGGTTGGCCGAATTTGAACGAA
The DNA here is from genome assembly GCA_043720935.1 of Saprospiraceae bacterium. Taxonomy (GTDB): domain Bacteria; phylum Bacteroidota; class Bacteroidia; order Chitinophagales; family Saprospiraceae; genus JAAFJT01. The sequence goes on along the minus strand of JAYSRS010000299.1, from coordinate 2,485 downwards.
TGTCGAGCCTATGCGTAGCCGAAAACAGCGCGTTTTTTTATGCGTCGAATTACAGTATTGGCGTAAATATTTTCTTTGAAACCAACCGTCAGTTGGCCAAAATGATGGATGGTTATCCGATGTATGACGTATCTATGACCGAAATTCACCATACACAAAAAATTGATGCACCTAGCGGTACAGCGATTACGTTGGCCAAAGGCATTCTGCAAAACATGGCGCGGAAAACAAATTGGGTCACAAATACTGAGGGGGCCACTTCGACAACTCCTGTTACAGATTCTGACATTTCCATCCTCGCCAAACGGATTGACCCTGCGCCAGGAACGCACGTCGTTCAGTACAATTCGCCGATTGATAGTATCGAAATTACGCATACGGCGCACTCCCGCGAAGGTTTTGCGACGGGTGCGGTTGTGGCGGCTGAATGGCTTGTTGGAAAAAAAGGGGTGTTTTCGATGAAGGACTTATTGGGGTTTTAACTTAAAAAAGCCAGTAATTTTCGCTTAGGGATTTTAGGTTGCGGCGTAGCTGCAAAATCTCGGTAATACCAAGCATACGAAGCCGACTTTCCCTGCGGTGTAACCGTAAAACCGCTTGTTTCGCGGTTACACCACGTAGAAAATTGATGAAGAGTTCAAATATTACCAAGATTTGGCAGCTACGCCGCCGTGAAAATCCTAAAGCGGAAATTGCTAAAAAAAACGCGTGTAGAAACCACAAATAATTGATTAGCAATAAGATAGTCAATCTTTTTTTTTAGTATGAGTTAGTTACCAACGCTTACGAAATCTTAAAGATTTCGTAAGCGTTATGCCGCAGCCCATTACCGCTCAATCGCTTTCAAAGTTGTACGTGCTTTTTCGCCAAAAGAAGCATCTGTTTTAAGGTTTTCTAAGAGTGTGCGCGCTTTTTTAGCGTCGCCAATGTACAAATAACAGAGAGCCAAATACCATTGCGCGGGTGTTGTTAGCGGATTTTCGGGCGTGATGGCCGTCTGCTCAAACGCAGTACGAGCGGCCTCAAAACGCCCCGTCAAGGCTTGACACATACCGAGATAAAATGCAGCGTCGGGGTCCGTTGCGTGCGTTTTCAAATGTGTTTTTAAAAGCGTTTCGGCGGCCGCATAATCGCGTTGATTATAAGCAGACAAGGCAAGGGCAAGTGGTCGCGTGTCGGTGCTATCAAACTGAATTATATTTTCAAATACTTGAAAATCAATGCTTTGTGCAATATTTTTCATGTGTTGTGTTTCACGATAAGGTAATAAAAACAAGGTAATAAATGCAATTGCCCCTAAAAAGCCAGCGACCGTAAACCATGTGCGGCGCGTTATTTTGCCCTTATTTTTTGCTGGCAATACCCCCTCAGTATTTTCGTTTGACAAACCCGTATTTTCACTTTTTTTGTTTAAATCTTTCTCTACATCAGCATCAAAACCCCTATCAAAATCGCTCGTCAAATCAGGTTCAATGGCCGTATTGTTGACCACATCGCGCAGTTTTTGTTGCAAATCAAATAAATTTTTGTGCTGAGCAATCGTTTTTAAGTCTCGAAATAACTGCACATCGGCGGCTAAATCGGGGTCATTAATTAAGTCATTTTCAAAGAGGCAACGGTCAGCGTCAGAGAGCCGCTCTTCAACATACGCTTTTAGTATTTCTTGATTTTTATCCATTTTTTTAATCTATTCAACTTCGGAGATTAAGTACTAAAATTTTGTAAACGATAAAAGGCCCTTGGCTACGGGTCTAAAATTGGGTATTTTATTCTTAATCAATTACTTATATATTTTATAATTCGTCATTATTTTTTGATTCATCCTTCAATAACTTAGCAAGTTCTTGTCGGCAACGCCGCAATTGCGCCCGTATCGCTCCGTCATTTTTGCCCATTTCTTCTGCCAATTCTTGGGAGGAAACGCTTTCTTCACCATGAAACCGATACAACATACTTCGGCACGGCTCGCCAAGGCGCGTCAATGCCCGATGTAAGGCGTCGAGATTTTGATTTTTGAGCAGCGATTGCGCCAAATCATCAGGATTACGGTCGCTTATTGAAGGCACATCGTCAATATTTTGCGTGGCAGACCGACGGCGTTGCCTCAGTTCTTCCAACCAAATATTCTTCGCAATTTGATTAAACCATTGCTCAAATTTGCCTTTTTCGCGGTATTTACCGTCTTTTAGGTTCTGAAAAGCCTTCACATAAGCGTTCTGAAACAGTTCTTTTCCATCCTCTTTCGTTCCACTGTTGTTCATTACGTAGCCAATGATTTTTGGCCCCAATGTCTGATAAACGTAAGTGATGGAGTCTGAATCGCCCGCTAATAGGCTCTCGGCAGTCGTTTTGTCAGGCTGATTGTACATAGCGTCATAAAAATTTGCGGAATTATCGGCTTTATGTCGCAAAATACTGAGGGGGTGTCAGATTTAGGAAATTTGCAAAATTTCCTAAATCTTTTGCCGCAAAAACACCATTTTTT
>JAYSRS010000298.1:0-4768 GCA_043720935.1 Saprospiraceae bacterium | reverse complement strand
TTTCAATAGATTTGAGCAGAATCTTAGGAAGATTGAAGGAATCTTCCTAAGATGTATAAAAACGCAACAATCCGAAAACCACTTTCACTTAAGTATAAGTGAGAAAGTTTAAACTTTTAAAGGAAAATCCATTGGAAATTCGGGAAAGTGGAAAGAGATGCACAAGGTTTGACTGTTGGGCATTCCCATCGAGATTTTGATATAAATCTCTTTCTTTTTTACTATTGAGCCAAATATCCACATATCCGCATTATTGTACAAGCGTTCAGGCTTAGGACCTTCTGAATAATTCTCTACTTCTAAATTCTGTAATACTTTAATACGGTCATTTGGAGCAATTTCTAAGTCCGCTAAGGTTTGTGCATTTTTACCTCTTTCATCTCTAAAAAAGATGCCGTAAAACCCGAGCTTGAATTTAAAATCATTAAGAAAAGCTTCTACTTCGTCACTGTTTGCCATGTGTCCTTGTTAAAATTGAAGACAATATTTTATAATTTCAACGGCAAAGTTACTTTATTTTTTCAAATTGGCAACTTTAAAGTTGATTATTTCAAAAAAATAATTGTATCAACTTAGGCAATGTATTCAAAAGCACCACAACTCTTTAAATTTGAAAAAACACCCCCTTAGTAAAATAGCCGTTTCGCCCCCACAAAACGGCTGTTTTTTTTATCCTTCACCGCCTCACTCTGCTTTTGGTCGAATATTTATTTCCACTAAAATTAGTTGTGATATTTTCCGCTTTTATTAGCGTTTAGCGTTCATTTGTGCAACGAACGCGCACGTAATGCGGCTTTGAGGGTCGCGTTACTCCGTAAGTCATTTATTCTAAAATCTAATTTCATAAAAAAATGAAGAAGCTCTTTTTACAAATTTTCCTTTTAGGCCCCCTCAGTATTTTGACCGTTTTTGGGCAAAAAATTGACCTTGAATTGATGAAAAACATCAAACCACGCTCGATTGGCCCCGCTTCGATGTCGGGACGCATTACGGCGATTGATGTGGACATCAAAAACAACATCATCTACGCAGGGGCAGCGTCGGGCGGCGTGTGGAAATCAGCTTCGGGCGGCATTTCGTGGGAACCCATTTTTGATAAAGAAACCACGCAATCCATCGGTGCGATTAAAGTCAATCCGTCGAATCCTGCCGAAATTTGGGTCGGTTCGGGCGAAGGCAATCCTCGGAATTCTCAAAATTTTGGCAACGGCATTTACAAATCAATCGACGGCGGCAAGACGTGGAAAAACATGGGTTTGACAAACTCAAAAGCCATTCACCGCCTCGTCATTCACCGCGACAATCCCGACGTTGTCATTGCCGCCGTTATCGGTTCGGCCTTCGGCCCCAATGAAGAACGCGGCGTTTACAAGACAACCGACGGCGGCAAAACGTGGCGTAAAGTGTTGTATATCAATGACCAAACGGGCGTTGGTGATTTGGTTGTTGACCCATCGAATCCGAATAAACTCATCGCCGCGATGTGGGAATATGGCCGCAAACCGTGGACGTTCAACTCGGGCGGCAAAGGTTCGGGCATTTATATTTCCTACGATGCAGGTGAAACTTGGGAGAAAAAAACCGACAAAGACGGCTTGCCAAAAGGCGACATGGGCCGTTGTGGCTTGGCAATTTCGCCTTCAAAACCGAACGTCGTTTATGCTTTGGTGGAATCAAAAGAAAATGGCATTTATCGCTCCGATGACGGCGGTACAAAGTGGCGCAAAGTCGGTGCAAACGGCGACCGTCCGTTTTATTACGCCGAAATTTATTGTGACCCGAAGAATGAAAATCGGTTGTACAACATTTTTAGTCGCGTGCATCGCTCCGAAGACGGCGGCAAAACGTGGTCAGAACTCTTGGATTATGACCGCGTTCACCCCGATCATCACGCGTTTTGGATTCATCCCGAAGACCCTTCGTACTTGATTGACGGCAACGACGGTGGTGTTGCGTTCAGTCACGACATGGGGGCAACGTGGCAATTTGGCGGCAATATTCCCGTCGGTCAGTTCTATCACGTCAACGTTGACAACGATATTCCGTACAATTTATATGGTGGTTTGCAAGACAACGGCTCGTGGGTTGGCCCATCGGCGGTTTGGAAATCGGGCGGTATTCGCAGTTCCGATTGGCAAGAATTGTACTTCGGCGACGGCTTCGATGTGATGCCTCAACCATCAAATAGTCGCTATATGTATGCCATGTCGCAAGGTGGAAATGTGGCGTATATTGATAGAAAAACGGGTAAAACTCAAGCAATTCAGCCGCAATTGTCGCCAAAGGTATACCCCTCAGTACAAATTCGTTATAACTGGAATGCGGCAATGGCACAAGATCCTTTTGTGGATTGCGGCATTTATTACGGTTCACAATTCCTACATTATTCAACCGATTGTGGCCAAAATTGGACGGTTTTGTCGCCCGATTTAACGACAAACGACACGGCTAAAATCAACGCCTCGCAACGCACGGGCGGCCTCACGCCTGACGTGACGAATGCCGAAAACCACTGTACAATTCTCGCCATCGCCCCAAGTCCATTGGATAAAAAAGTAATTTGGATTGGAACAGATGATGGAAATCTGCAATTGACGACTGACGGCGGGGCAACGTGGACAAATTTCGCAGGGAAATTGCCAAATTGTCCAAAAGCGGCGTGGATTCCACAAATTGAAGTGTCGCGCAAAAACGCGGGTGAAGCCTTCGTAATTGTCAATAATTACCGTCAAAATGATTTTAAACCTTATGCGTATCACACGACCGATTTTGGCAAAACGTGGGAACGTATTGTTGATGAAAAACAAGTTCCGACTTACACTTTGTGCATCACGCAAGACGCCGAAGCCACAAATTTGTGGTTTTTAGGAACTGACGAAGGCTTGTATTTTACGATTGACGGCGGAAAAACGTGGACAAAATGGACAAACGGCTACCCCTCAGTACCAACGATGGATATGAAAGTACATCCGCGAGACGGAGACTTGGTGTTAGGCACTTTTGGCCGTGCGTTTTGGATTCTCGACGACATCAATTTTTTAAGAGAAATTGCCAAATCAAAAGGCGACGTATTGAATAAAAATTTAAAATTATTCCAACCGTCAAGCGATGCATATCTAGCCTATTCGCGCAGCTTCGACGGCGAACGCTTTGCCGCCGATGCCGTTTTTGAAGGAAAAAACAAAGCCCCTTTGGCCACTTTGACCGTTTGGAATAAGGCCAAAAAGCCAGAACCCAAGAAAGAAGACGCCAAAACGGATGCTAAAAAAGCCGATAATAAAGCTGATAATAAAGCTGATAATAAAGCTGATAAAACGGCCAAACCGACCGCCAAAACCGATGATAAAAAGGACGACAAGAAGATTGAAAAGGCTAAAATCGTCATTTTTACTGAGGGGGGTGATACCGTTCGGAATTACTCGGTTACGCTTGATACGGGCATGAGTCGCTTGACTTGGCCACTCAATCGCAATGGCGCGCGGTTTCCGTCGTGGAGCGATGAAGGCGGCAGTGGCGGTCGTCGTGGCGGCGGCGGTGGTGGTGGTGACGATGATGACCCTCCTGGAAGCGGCGGACAGGTTTTGCCTGGCCGTTATAAAATTGTTTTGAGTTTCAACGGCGAGCGCGATTCTACGTTTGTCAACGTCAAATTTGACCCGCGTGTGGAGGTGTCTATGGCTAATTTGCAAGAAAAACAAGCCGCGCAAAAGGAATTTCAAAGCTTGATTCAGAAAGCAACCGACGCGATGAATCGGTTGAAAGAGGCCGAAAAAACCATTAAATTGGCTGACGACGCGCTTGGCAATGCCCCTGATTCGACTAAAAAATCCATCGCTAAATTGGGTATTTCTCTAAAAGACAGCATTTTAAACATCAAAAAAATGTTTATGGCTGCACCCGATGCGAAAGGTATCAATCGTCAACCGAATGCCTTGACGGATGGCCTTTTCCGCGCATTGAGTTTGGCAAACAGCAGCGATGGCAAGCCTTCGACAAACGGACAAGCGGCGATTGACGCCGTGAAAATCCTTGCGCGGAGCATTTTCGACAACGTAAATACGTTTTTTGAAAAAGATTGGGCGGCGTATCAAGCAAAAGTGGAGGCAGCACGTTCCACTTTATTTAAAAAATATGAGCCGATTAAGATGGAATGATTTTGTAGAACCTTCCAAGGGTTTGCACCCCTTGGAAGGTTATTCCACATAAAAAAAACGTCGAAGTCAAGGCTTCAGCGTTTTTTTTATGTAGAAAATAGGTCATTCTGTACCGCCTTTTGAATCAGTACACTAATATTGCTTCTGAAATAAACGCATTTCAATTCAACGTTATTCATCACTCATCATTTATAATTTATCATTCTATAAAATGACACAACAAAATCCTTTTTCATTGGTTGGCAAAGTGGCCATCATTACGGGCGCATCGAAGGGCATCGGCGAATCAATCGCACGGGCGTATGCACTCGCAGGGGCGCGGGTTGTCATCAATAGCCGCAAACAGGAAGCCGTTGACGAAGTGGCGGATGCCATAAATGCGGAAGTCATTGCGAGGCACGAAGCAACCTCTGAGGGGGGTATTTCGGCGATTGGCGTGGCTGGTCAAGTGGGTAATGCGGCAGATTGTCAAAAAATATTTGACGCGGCGATGGTTGCTTTTGGGCGTGTGGATATTATTGTCAACAACGCGGCGGCGAATCCCGTTTTTGGGCCCGTCGAACAGACTGACGACCGTGCTTTCAACAAGATTATGGATGTGAACGTGAAAGCAC
>JAYSRS010000297.1:0-4788 GCA_043720935.1 Saprospiraceae bacterium | reverse complement strand
GGAAATTTGCAAAATTTCCTAAATCTTTTGCCACTTTTGCCACAAAAATGCCTTTTTTTACTCAAAAATTGATTTGCGACATAAAACCGATAATTCCGAAAACAATTTAATAAACAGGCCTGTTTTCAAACTATGCAAGATGAATTACAAAGGATGAATTTATTACCGACAATTGCTTTGTTCTTATAAATAATTCAGTCAATTCACTCAATACGAAACCATTAATAAACATTATTTCATTCATAATTTATCGCTTATCATTCATAATTCATAATTCATCACTAACAACTAATGAATAAAGTTTTCTATTTATCTTCATGCGGCACGTGCAAACGCATTCTTACAGACACAAATGCCGCTGCTGTTTGCGAGCTACAAGACATCAAAGTCAGCAATATTTCTGCCGAGGAGTTAGACGCTTTGGCCACAAAAACAGGCAGTTACGAAGCCTTATTCAGCAAAAAAGCCTTGAAATTCAGGTCAATGGGGCTTCACGAAAGAACATTGACAGAAACAGACTACCGCGATTTAATGTTGCAAGAATATACTTTTCTGAAACGGCCATTTATCATTCTTGGCGGCACTGTATTTATCGGCAACGCGCCTAAAACGGTGGAAGCGGCCAAAGTTTTTTTGGCAAAACTGACCTAGATTTGGGTATTGTGAGTAGGTGCGTTTAAATAAACGGGAATTTTATTTCGGAATTATCGGCTTTATGTCGCAAAATACTGAGGGGGTATCAGATTTAGGAAATTTTGCAAAATTTCCTAAATCTTTTGCCACTTTTGCCACAAAAATGCCTTTTTTTACTCAAAAATTGATTTGGGACATAAAACCGATAATTCCGTTTTATTTTTTGTAAGTTGCTGATTATCAACACATTGTAAAATTCATAACTCATTACTTATAACTCATCACTATTTATGTATTTATTTCTTGTGAACGCTGTATTGAAAAATAAAAAACTTAATGTGCTTGCTTATGTAAAAACTCGGCAACGTAGTTTTGCAAATCGGGAAAAAACAAGCAAAATTCGGCGTCAAATTCACTCAAAAATTCCTCCAAATGCCCTGCGGCATTGCTGAAATTGCTTGGAAAATTGGTCGTTTTTTCGATGCGTGCAAACGATTTGTTCAAGCCTCCAAAAGTCGTTGGTCCCCTCAAAAAATCGTCGGCAATCATAGGTGGGAGAAACATCTGCAAACGCTCTGGCATCTCTTTTATTCTGTTAGTCAATAAGTTATACGTTTTTTTGACATAAAATGGCAATTGTACTGAGGGGTCACTCGTTAGACATTTTTTCCAATTTTTAGCTAATAAAAAATCGTAATACACATCCACAATGACGGGCGAATATTTGTGGTGAAAAGGGTGCAGCCGCTTCGTACTTTGCTTCACAACGGGATGCGAATCGGTGAAAGCGTCAATTGCTCGGTGCAAGTGAATGCCGCGTTGTACCCCCTCCGTAAAATCGGGCAATTGGCGATTGGTGATAAAATCGGCAACAAAATTACCTATTGCGAGGTCGTCGTCGTCGCCTGATAAAACAAAATGTGCTAAATGATTCATTAAAAAAGGGTGTGTGTGGAAATGGTTATCAAAAGCTGTTAGCTTTAAGCTACTAGCCGTTAGTTATTAACAACTTGAACTTAGTAGCCTAAAGCCAACAGTTTGCCGCAATGATACACACTATTTCAAACTTCCCATGCCCCCATCGACAGCAAAAATTTGTCCCGTTACCCAATTTGCTTCATCACTCAATAAAAAAGCTGCCGCCGAAGCCACTTCTGACGCCGTTCCGAAGCGGCCAATCGGATGCCGACGGTTCGATGCCTCGCGTTTTTCATCGGTTGCCAAGAGTTTTTCGGCCAACGGCGTGTCCGTCAAAGACGGTGCTACGGCATTGACGCGAATTTTTGACAACGACCATTCAGCCGCCAAAGCGCGCGTTAACCCTTCAATTGCCCCTTTTGCAGACGCTACGGACGCGTGAAAACCCATGCCCGTTTGCACGGCAACCGTACTAAACAAGACAACTGATGCGCCTTCAGCACGTTTTAGTTTTGGTAAAACGGCTTGTAAAACACCGACTGCGCCGAGAAAATTGACTTGCAAATCTGTCTGAAAATCAGTTAATGACAAGCGATTAAACGGTTTTAAATTTATCGTCCCAGGACAATAAACGATGCCGTGTAGAACATCGGGAAGCGCGGCAAAACCTTGATAATCAGCTTGTTGTGCATCAAAATTAATGTGCAATACTGAGGGGGTCGCTCCTGCATGACGGGAGGCCGTGTAAATGTTCGCGCCTTTTGTCGATAACTGTTTGGCAAGGCTTGCGCCAATGCCCGAACTCGCACCAACTATGAGATAATTTTTATTTTCCATTAAATTTTTGTTAAGAAGAATATGAATAAGTAATTTTGATGACAAATGATGAATTTTCAACGACCGCTGACCAAGAAGTTATAAACGTCAACAAAAGTACACGTTATATATATACGTGTAGGTCAATCGGAAAACGCGCTTTTCAAGTAGGTATTCCTACCACACCTATTTATTGGTAGCTTCGGAAATTTCATTTTCTTTCAAATGAAGGTAGCATCGGAGTTGCTCTGTGAGGCATAAATGTTTAACTATTCACGCTTCACGGAGCAAGCTCCATTGCTACCTATTTTGCGGCGTAAAAAGAAAAGTGTCAAAAAAGATACGTGAACAGCTACAAGCGATTGAAAAATCTTGCAAGTTTGCCCCGTGATGAAAAAAGGGAAACGGTAAAAAAGACGGTTTGGTTCAAAATTATTTTTTGTTCTAACTGTTCTCAAATCCTAAATTTTGCTTGAAAAACGCTCAAAACAGTCTAAAAATGGCCAAAATACTGAGGGGGTCTTTTTTTATTTTAAAAAATTGAAAAAAAAGTAAAAAATAATTTGGCGATTAAAAAACAAAATGTTAGCTTTGTACCATCAATTTAAAACAAAGTATTTAAAACAGATTTAATAAAATTGAATTCAAAAAAAATGGCAGTTGACAAAGAAAAAATTGCGAGTGACAAAGAAAAAGACTCGAAACTTAAAGCCCTTCAACTAACGCTCGACCGTCTCGACAAAACATACGGTAAGGGAACGGTGATGCGGCTTGGCGAACAACAAGTAATTCCTATTGAAGTCATTTCGACAGGTTCACTTGGTTTAGACATTGCCCTCGGTATTGGCGGTGTGCCGAAAGGTCGGATTATTGAGGTCTATGGCCCTGAGTCATCTGGTAAAACCACTTTGGCAATTCACATGATTGCAGAGTGCCAAAAGAAAGGCGGCATCGCGGCTATTGTGGATGCGGAACACGCTTTTGACCGTTACTATGCCGAAGCATTGGGTGTTGACGTGAACAATCTCCTTATTTCACAACCCGACAACGGCGAACAAGCCCTCGAAATCGTCGAGAACTTGATTCGTTCGGGCGCGGTTGATATTGTCGTCATTGACTCCGTAGCGGCTTTGACACCACGGGCGGAAATCGAAGGCGAAATGGGCGAATCTAAAATGGGTCTTCAAGCCCGTTTGATGTCGCAAGCCTTGCGTAAATTGACCGCTTCGATTGGTCGGACAAACTGCTGCTGCGTGTTTATCAATCAGTTGCGCGAAAAAATCGGCGTTATGTTCGGCAATCCCGAAACAACGACGGGTGGTAATGCTTTGAAGTTTTACGCGTCAATCCGCTTGGATATTCGCAAATCTGGCTCGGCTATTAAAGACAAAGACGGCACTTTGACGGCTAACCACGTAAAGGTGAAAGTCGTGAAAAACAAACTCGCACCACCTTTCCGCACGGCAGAATTTGACATCGTTTTCGGTACGGGTATTTCTAAATCGGGCGAAATCGTTGACTTAGGCGTTGAGATGGAGGTTATCCAAAAGTCGGGCGCATGGTACGCGTACAAGGGTGCGAAAATCGCCCAAGGCCGTGAAGGTGCTAAGTTGTTTGTGGAAGACAATCCAGAAGCAGCCGCTCAAATGGAAGCAGAAATTCTCGCTAAATTGGCCACTGCACCGATTAAAATCGAGCCAGAAGATGTGGACGATGATGAATAAAAGGATGTCGGATGTCGGATGTCGGATGTCAAATTTCGGATGAAGTGTCCATATTCTAATAAAAAAAACGTCGAAAAGAAGGTTTTGCCTTTTTTTTGGCGTTTTTTTTACCCGTGAGAAATTAAAAAAATGGTTTATCTTTGTCCGTCTTTTAATCGAAGACTTCATTAAACACTTGTTATTTTTTAGAATGAAAAAGGTTATTTTTTTATTAGCTATTGTAGGAACTTGGCTCGCTTGCCAATCCGAAAGTGAACGCCGAATAGTCGGCAAATGGGAAGCCGCCGAATTGCGGGAATGCGACGACGTTGTGCCGATTCAAACGGCTTTGGTCAATATGGAATTTAAGAAAAATGGGGAATATGTCTTCAATTCAACACTCAATGTACACGAAGAAGGAAGATTCAAATTAAGGAAAAACTTTCTTTACACAACAAACAGTTTGCGTGATAATGCCGCCGAGAAAGTGGTTCTGATACAGTCATTTACAACCGATACACTCGTTTTACAGATGAATTTCAAGGGAAAAGACCAATGGCTTACCCTCGTCCGTGAGGGCACAGCCGACCGAGCCGCCAAAGCAGAAGTCGAGAAAATGGAAAAAGAAGCTGAACAAATCGAGAAGAAAGGCATTGATACAACAGCGGTGAAAACGGCAACAGTTAAATGAGTTTTGTTCCTTCTGAATGACAAAGGG
>JAYSRS010000296.1:0-14303 GCA_043720935.1 Saprospiraceae bacterium | reverse complement strand
CAATGTCGGAAATTGCGCTGGCATCTTCGCGCAAAGTTCGGTTAGAAATGGCCGCAAAAAAAGGGAGTTCGGGCGCAAAAGCCGCTCTTTTACTCGTTAATTCGCCAAATCGTTACTTTTCCACCGTTCAAATTGGCATTACAGTTATCAGCCTCGTTCTCGGTTTGGTAGGCGGTGAAGCCTACGCGGACGAAATTGCGCCGTACTTGGAAAAAATTCCATTTGTCGGTACGCACGCCCTTGAAATTGCAAAAATTATTAATATTATTTTTGTCGCTTTTATCACAATTGCCTTTGGCGAAATGATTCCCAAACGAATCGGCATGGCCAATCCCGAAACGGTGGCCCAATTAGTGGCGATTCCGCTCAACGGATTGGCGACGATTAGCCGTCCTTTTGGTTGGCTTCTGAGCAAAACAACCGAGCTGTTTATGCGGCTTTTGAACGTCAAAATGGACGATTCAAAGATAACAGAGGAAGAAATCAAAGCGATTATTGACGAAGGGGCAACCGCAGGAACGATTGAAGAAATAGAGCAAGACATCGTTGAAAATGTATTTCACCTAGGCGATAAAAAAGTCGGAACGCTGATGACAAACCGCTCGGACATCGTTTGGCTGGACGCCAACGAAACGTATGACGAAAACCTAGCGACCATCGAAAAATATGGCCACGGGGTTTATCCCGTTTGCGAAGACGAATTGGACAATATTATCGGTGTCGTCAATGTTAAAGATTTACTCTCTACATTGTTGCTCAAAAAAACGATTAATTTAAAAGCGTTGGTGCGTCAAATCAATTATTTTCCCGAAACAATGAGTGCTTACGCGGCCCTCAAAAAGTTTAAAGAAACAAAAATCCACCAAGCTATGGTGGTGGACGAATACGGCACTTTAGTCGGTATTGTCACCATAAACGACGTTTTTGATACGCTTGTTGGCGATATTTCGCAAGATGATGGTCAAATCGGTTACGAATTAACTGAGCGCGAAGACGGCTCTTTCCTCATTGACGGTCAATACCCGTGGGACGATTTTCTAAAAGAATTTGAACTCGACGACAATACCCACAACCGCGAAGGCTTCCATACAATCGGTGGTTTTATCCTTCATACGTTAGGCGAATTGCCAAAAACGGGTGAAAAATTGAAATGGAATGACTTTGATTTGGAAGTCGTTGACATGGACGGGATGCGGATAGATAAAATCTTAATTATTCGCAAAGATAAGTGACCCCCTCAGTATTTTTAGTCAAAAGACACATCAGTAGATTTCAAATTTGAAATTCACATCACTTTCAATTATATTTTTTAATAAAAACCGTCCATTTTCTATGAAAATTACGAATTTTTCAAAATTCTTAGCAGTGGCTTTTGCCGCTAGTTCTTTAATGCTCACGTCTTGCGGTACTGACCCCGTGGCTCCTGTCCCCGTCGTGAAAGAGTACGCCAAAGTCATGCTGTTCCACGGTGCAACCGATGCCACAGCAGTCAACTTACAAATTGATGGCACAACCAAGGGCGATTCCATCAGGTATGGCCAAGTTACGGCTTATAATCAAGCTGAATTAACGGCGGGTAAAAAAGTTGTGGTTAGCAGTTTGGTTGCTAAAAGCGGTGCTAAAATCGCAACCGACTCAATTTTGATGAACAAAGACGTGGGCTACTCTTACTTCGTTTATCAAGAAAGCGACGCGGCAAAAACCGTTAGCATGATTAAATCAGTTGACGACCTTACATTACCGGCAGCTGGTAAAGCCCGCATCCGTTTAGTGCATTTGATTCCCGATTTGTCAACAGGTATTGACTTTGAACTCGTTGCGACGGGTGGCGTAGCCACAACCCGCAGCGATTTTACGAATGTCAAATTCAAAGACATTAAAAACTTTATTGACGTAACACCAGGTACTTACGACATCAAAGTAAAAATTACAGGTACAACAACGCCGCAAGTCTTGATAACCTCTACGATTACGGTAACACTTGCCTCTGGTAACCTTTACACCTCGATAGTGCGGGGCTACGCAAACGCGATTGCACCACGCGGTGGAACAGTAACGACGTTCGGCAATAACTAAGCAACAGGTTTTATCAAATAACAACAATGGCTTGTCGGTGCATCCGACAAGCCATTGTTGTTTAAAAATACTGAGGGGTGTCTTTTTTATCTTGAATTTTCATTTTCTACAAAATAGTTTACCTTGTGCCGTCTCACCAAAAACACGACACGTATATATATGTATCAAAATCAAAACTCTGTGTCCTCTGTATTTTCTGTGTGAGACATCATTTTATTCATTAAACGAAAAATCACTTTATGGCTAATTGGCAAATCAAAGGCTCGCTTTTTATCAATTACTTCGTTTTCGCCATTCTTTTGAACAGCGTCGGGACGGTTATCTTACAAGTACAAGGCAATTACGGCATTTCTGAATCGTCGGCCAGCATTTTAGAGGCATTCAAAGACCTCACAATTGCTGCCGTTTCCTTCGTCATTGCGTCCTACGTGGTGCGAATTGGCTACAAAAAATCCATGTTAGCCGCCTTGGCTTTCGTTACGGTCGCGTGTTTACTCATGGCCACTTTTCCGAGTTTCGGCATGACAAAACTGCTTTTTGCTGCCGTCGGGGCGAGTTTTGCCTTGATAAAAGTCTCCGTTTATGCCACAATCGGCCTCGTAACGGACAATGACAAAGACCACGCGAGTTTTATGAATTTCATCGAATCGTTTTTTATGGTCGGCATCATGGCAGGCGGTTTTATTTTTACAGCCTTCATTGACGACAACGATAAACTGTCCACAAGTTGGGTCAAAAGCTACTACATTCTAGCCATTTTGACCAGTTTAGCCTTCATTTTGCTCTCAACGGCCACGCTCGATGAGTCAAAAATAAAGGTAGAAGCCTCAAAACCTTTCGCGCAAGACTTTGCCGAAATGCTCAAATTGGCCATTTTACCGATTGTCATGGTCTTCATTGCAAGCGTTTTTCTATACGTTTTGATTGAACAAAGCATCATGTCATGGTTGCCTACTTTCAATAACAAAGTCTTGAATTTGCCCACATCATTGAGCATTCAAATGGCCACAATTTTACCTGCTTCCACGGCAATCGGTCGTTTTATGGCGGGTATTGTGCTTAGAAAATACCATTGGTACATGGTTTTGACGGTCTGTTTAATCGCAGCAGGTGGCTTGGTTTTGGTGGCCATCCCATTGGCACAAAACATTGGTACACAACCTGTTACGGGTTGGAGCAATGCCCCTTTGGCGGCGTTTATTTTTCCATTAATTGGCTTACTCATTGCGCCGATTTATCCTGCCATCAATTCTCAAATTCTAAGCAGCTTGCCCGTTCAGAAACACGCAACTATGACGGGGCTTATCGTTATTTTTTCGGCATTAGGCGGCACATTAGGCTCACGGATTACGGGAACTATTTTTGAATCTTTCGGCGGCGAATCAGCGTTCTACTTCTCGTTGATACCCCTCAGTATTTTAATCGTTTGTCTGTTCTTTTTTAATAAACTCATCAAAAAATGAGGGGCTGATATTACGAAATATTACGCCATTAACCATTTTACAATTATGGAAATATACCAATTAGGAGAATTATTCCAAGCCGTTCAATTGAACAACATCTTATCGGACGGTAAAACATTCCCTGATTGTTTGCCAAAACTCTCTTTGGAAACCATCGCGGATAACTACAACCAAGCAAAAACGGCAACGGATTTTGATTTAAAAGCCTTCGTTTTAGCCCATTTTGACTTGCCTCAAAGCGAATTTGATGATTTTCAAAGTGATAAAAGCAAGTCAATCGTCGAACATATCGAATCGCTGTGGCCTGTTTTGACACGGCAACCCGACAAAGCGGAAAGCTCTTTGATTCCCCTGCCCCACCCTTACATCGTGCCTGGCGGTCGGTTCAGAGAAATTTATTATTGGGACAGTTACTTCACAATGTTGGGTTTACGCGTATCAAAAAGAATTGATTTGATAGAAAACATGGTCGATAACTTCGCTTATCTGCTCCGAACGGTCGGCCATATTCCAAATGGCAACCGAACGTATTACGTCGGGCGGTCGCAACCACCGTTTTTTGCGGCAATGGTTCAATTATTAAGCGAAGAAAAAGGGAAAGAAACGCTGATTAAATACTTGCCAGAATTAGAATTAGAATACAGATTTTGGAAAGCAGGCAGCCCTTTGCGGCGTGGAGATGATTTTAGTTCAATGGCCCGCGTCGTTAAAATGGAAGGTGGCTTAATTTTGAATCGTTATTGGGATGAAAACGATACACCACGGCCAGAATCGTACAAAGAAGATGTTGAAATTGCCCATAAATCAAGCGAAAAACCCGAAATTGTCTATCGGCATCTGCGGGCGGCGGCTGAATCGGGTTGGGATTTTAGCAGCCGTTGGTTCACAGAACCAAATGATTTGGCAACGATTCACACAACAGATATTATTCCCATTGATTTGAATTGTTTGTTATATAATTTGGAAACAACCATCTCCGACGCTCATCAAGCAAATGATACACGCAGCGACATCAGTGATGCTGAATATTATGATTCAATTTATCACGACAGACCCTTACAATATCAGAATTACGCCGTACATCGCCGAGAAGCGATTAATAAATATTGTTGGAATGAAGAAAAAGGGTTTTATTTTGACTATGATTTTGTTGCCCAAAAACAAACGCCCCACTACACTTTGGCGGCGACCTTTCCGCTATTTTTCAAGATAGCTACGCAAGACCAAGCGAATAAAGTAGCCAATATTTTAATGGATAAATTCTTGAAAACAGGCGGTTTAACGTCAACTTTACAAGAAACGGGACAACAATGGGACGCCCCAAATGGTTGGGCTCCGTTGCAATGGGTTGCCTACAAAGGCTTGATGAATTATGGCTTAATAGAGGCGGCTGAAAAGGTAAAAACGGCTTGGTTGACGAGCAATGAGCGCGTCTATCAACGCACGGGAAAAATGACCGAAAAATACGATGTGTTCAATCAAGACTTAGAGGCAGGTGGCGGTGAGTACCCGTTGCAAGACGGTTTTGGCTGGTCAAATGGTGTGTTTTTGGCTTTAAATGCGTAAAATAATGGGCCACTGATTGGACTGATGCGACTTATTTTCACGGATTTTTTTTTGATGTTATTTAATCACTGATGTTACGCAATAGCACACTGATTTGAGGGATACGACTGATTTACGCTGATTTTTTTCTGTAAGTATTTACATTAAAAAAGAAATCCTTTTAAATCAGTCGTATCCCTCAAATCAGTGTGCCATTTTAGCCGCTTGTGTAACATGAGTAATCAAAAAAAATCTGTAAAAATCAGTTGCATCAGCCCAATCAGTGGGCCATTTTACTGCTCTTTATCCCATTTTACAAAATCCTTAGCGATAATGGTTGATTTGGGAATAATCTTCGACCGCCAATTCGTATCAATTTTTATTGCCGCAGGCGATTCTACAACGGGCGGTTGTGGCTGTGATTCTCCAATTCGACCGTTTGGCTTAGCTTGCGAAAGCGTTTGAGGCTTCGGTTTCGGCCTTGCGGGAAAACGTTTTTCAATCACTTTATTCCGAATTGCATCTTTTAATCGCTTCGCATCGGGTTGATTTGGCGACACTTGCAGCACATCGTCGGCGACTTGTTCAGCTGCTTGTTTTTCGCCGACAATCGCCGCCGCCAAACCGACGGCCAACAAATCACGTTGAGCCATGTGTACGGGCGCGTTTAATTTTTGAATTTCATACAACTTAATCCCTACCGAATCCCGTAATTTCATGTTTTTCGGATTGGCATTCAACTGTTCGAGGTTGTCTTTAAGCGCACCGACTTTGGTTTCAAACACTTTTTGCTGCATCCATTTCTGCTCAATGCCTTTCTTACTTTGCTGCACTTTCGACGATTTAGGGTTTAATGCCACCGCTTTTTGAATCGTCACCTTAGCCGAATCGTACAAACCGACTGCCGCTTGCGCGTTCGCAATTGCATTCATGGCGTCGCTACTCGTTACGCAACGCGACTTTGGCAGCGTCGAAATTTCGTTCAACAAGGCCCGCGTCGCCAATGTATCCATCGGATTGCGGTTGACTTGCTCCACGAGTTTGTCAATTTTTATCACATCTTTGCTAAACTCGATGCTCTGAATGCTCGGATAACCAATCATAATCAACGGTGCAATAAAGCCGTATAATAATTTCAGATTTGTCTTGCCGCGCAAAGCACCGAACAAAAAGACAAATATCAAGACCAATCCAAGGATAAACCCCAAGATTATCAGCACCAGCTCGTGCAATTGGATGCCTTCTAATAATTTCATAGCAAATTTGATTTTTTAATTTTAGTTGAATAAGTGTAACGCAACCTCAAGGTCGCACCACGTCCTGAATGACAAAGAGACGTTTACCCAACGTTTTTTCCACACATTTTAAGGCATTTTATAAAAAATTTAACAAAAAAGAGAATGATAAATAATGAATGATGAATCACGCCTCACTTATCGTTTTTTACTTACCATTTATCACTTTTAAGACCGTAACAGGGTGAATTTCCCAAGCCGTTGAGCGTGTAACGCCTTTTGTTTTCTGTCGAATTTTAGCCGATTGATTGCCATGATTGTAGTCATAAAACAACCAGCCTTCGATTTCGACGTATTTCCCACGCAATTTTTTCAAGGCTTCTTGCGACCAATCAACGCCGCTTGCTTGCATCTGAGCGCGCAATCGTGGCGTAACCTCAATGATAATTTGATTTAAAACGCCCGTATTTTCGGCATCGGGCGTAATAATAAGGTGTGTATCTCGAAAATCGGGCGTTTTGCTATTGCAATTGCAGGTTTCAGCTTCGCTCATTTTTACGCGCAAAACATACCCCCTCAGTATCGCACCCTTTTCGACGCTAAATTTATTGCGGTCATCTTCAAATTTGGCCAATTCTGCCCAATTGAAAAGCGGGTCAATTTGCCCTTTTGTTGGGGCAACCGAACGGTTTTTTAAGCGGTTCAACTGCTTATCATTTACCCGTTTTGCCGTGCCTTCCAAGCCGCAGGGCTGTTCGTCAATGATAAAATTAGCTTGGCCAAAAACCGTTGTCGATGTGATTAAAAAATAGATTAAAAAACAGATTGAAAAATATTTAAACATAAAAATTTCTATTTTAAAGTAGTTGTAATTTTGTTCTTTGTCATTCAGAAACAATCGCTGTTTCCTAAAATATACAAAATAAAGATTCCTTCTGAATGACAAAATATAAAAGCCGAACGCTCTACAACGCTCGGCTTTTATGCGTGTTAACGTCGGCGAAGTTTTTAACCTCGCCGACGTTCTATTAAATTTGAATGTATTTTTGAAAAAGCGCGACCAATTCAGGCGGCACGTTTGTATCATCGAAAGCCATATCGAGCTTTTTTCCATCTTTTCTCATGGACAACGAATAACTAAACGTGTCGCGTGCAGGACTTATACGATGAGGTGACGGCGGTACAAAATCCGCTTCGCTTGGAATATCCCTTGGTTGTGCATCAGACGTTTCATCCGATTTTTCCTCGTTTTTTCCAATAGCTTCGGTTGCCATTTTCAAAGCAATTTCCTCGGCTACTTTTGTTGCCGCTTCTTCGGCTGCTTTTAATGCCGCTTTTTCCGCTTCGACCAACTTATCAGCCGCCTTTTGCGCCATTGAATCAAGTAATTTTTGTTCATCCTCGGTCAATTTATTGAAATCGAGCTTGGCTTTTGAGGACATACCGACAAAACCGCCTTCTTGTTTGATGTTAATTTTCATTTCAGAATAGTTATTTTAAGTTGCTCCACGGATTACACTGATTTTCACAAATTTTAAACATTTTTCAAGTAAAAAGCCTTGTAAATCATGCATTTTAGCTTGTGAATCCGTGTTAACCCGTGAAATCTGTGGATGGATTTTATTTAATAATGCCCACTGCTTTGAATGCCTTGTCAATCGCCACTTGCGTGTTCGCGGGAAGCGTTTTATCGGCCACCAAAATTTTAGTGACTTTCGTCAACGTCTTGTATAAGTCCGTAAATTTAGACGTTTGTTTCAAATTTTTGAGCGTTTCAAACCACAATTTAGCCGCTTTTTGCGTGCCAATGTCCATCGACACTAAGTAAAACGCCTTGTTTGGAATGCCACTATTAACGTGGACACCGCCATTGTCTGCCGTTCCTTTAAAAATTTTGGCCATGTGTTCGGGCTGTGCCGACAACACCGCCGCCGCGTCCGACGGGGCTTTCATTGAGCGAATCGCCTTACCTTTAAACTTGCCCATCATACAGATTTCACCCATCAACCAATTGGCCGTTTTTTCGGTCTCTTTCGCCGCCCATTGCTTGATGGCAGTGCCAAAAACGTCGGCAAAATGTTCATTCAATGCACCTGATTGACCTTTATATTCCAAATTTGCGGTATATTGAACAATCCCATGCGTCAACTCATGGCCTGTAACATCAAGCGCACGGACAAAATTTTGGAAATTCACGCCGTCGCCATCGCCAAAAGCCATTTGTTCACCATCCCAAAACGCATTGTTGTATTTAACCATATAATGTACGTTGAAAATCATATCCAAACCGTTGTCGTCAATGGAATTCCACCCCAAAACAGTTTGAAAATACGCGCGCACGAGGCCGCTGTTGTCGTAAGCGGCGTTCACATCGGCATCCGTTGATACTTTTGCGCCTTCTTCACGAAGAATTTTTAAGCGCGTGCTGCCTGTATTTTGACTGTCGAAAATACGCCTCGCAGACGTGCCTGGCGTTGTCGGCAAGGCCGTCGCCATAAACATCAGGCTTTGGCGACGCATCCGAATCGCTTTGTCCATCTGCACATTGGGTTTTTCAATGCTGTTCCCTTTTTTATTCAATTCCTCGATGACAATTTCGGGAATAATACAGCAACGGCAAGGATACTTTGAGGGCTGATAAGGCTTCATAATACTTGGTTTTAAAAACTTTAAATGAATAAATTTTATGCTATGCGTCATGGCGTCATGGCACACTGATTTGACTGATACGACTGATTTACGCTGTTTTCTTTATGATTCAGTAGATGAAAAATCACTGAAAATCAGTCGTATCTGTCTAATCAGTGTGCCATAAAATCTGAAATCTGCTAACCACGTTTGCCAAAAATCAAGCTACCAATACGCACCATCGTAGAACCTTCTGCAATTGCTAATTTATAGTCATCGCTCATGCCCATAGAAATGTCTTTGAAAACGTCACTTTCGGAGAAATATTGGCTTTTCAGACGGTCAAAAATACGCTTTAACGTTTGAAATTCACGCTGAACTTGCGTTTTATCGTCCGTAAAAGTCGCCATGCCCATCACACCGCAAAGCGCAATATTTTTCAACGCATTAAAAGCATCGCTGTCCATCAAATTTTCGACCCCCTCAGTATCAAAGCCAAATTTAGTATCTTCCTCGGCAATATGAAATTGTAATAAACATTTAATTATTCTATTATTTTTAATCGCTTGTTTATCAATTTCTTGTAACAACTTAAATGAATCCACCGAATGAATCATCGTGACAAACGGCGCGATGTATTTCACCTTATTCGACTGCAAATGACCGATAAAATGCCAGTCAATATCCTTTGGCAAAGTGGCGTGTTTGTCCACTAATTCTTGAACGTAGTTCTCACCAAAAACGCGTTGCCCTTTGTCGTAGAGTTCCAATAATTGCGCGTTCGGTTTGGTCTTAGAAACGGCAACAAGTTGTGCAGGCGTGTTTTGAAGCTCTTTAATTATGTTGTCAAACATTTGAAATGAATGATGAATTATAAATGATGAATAAGTGCGGTGTATCTAGTTTTTTGTCGTAACAAGTTTTGTCATTCAGAACGAATCCCTATTCTGTGTGTGCATAATAAAACCACAAAATAGAGATTCCTTCTGAATAACAAAACTCGTTACGACAACAGGAATCACTCTTTTTTCAACGCTTTGCTGTACGTTACCAAGCACCTTTCTCTGGCCAATTTATGGTCAACAATCGGCTTCGGATAAGACGGTGTACCAAATTCTGGAATCCATAACTTAATGTATTTGAACTCTTTATCGAATTTCTCTTGCTGTGTTTGCGGGTTGAAAATGCGGAAATACGGCGCGGCATCCGTTCCACTTCCCGACGCCCATTGCCAGCCGCCGTTGTTGGAAGCCTTATCAAAATCGAGGAGTTTTTCGGCAAAATATGCTTCGCCCCAACGCCAATCAATGAGCAAATGCTTGGTCAAAAAACTTGATACAATCATCCTTACGCGGTTGTGCATGTAGCCCGTTCTATTGAGTTCGCGCATCCCTGCATCCACCATCGGATAGCCCGTTTTGCCAGCGCACCAGTGCTTAAAATCTGTTTCGTCGTTGCGCCATTCGATGTGGTCGTACTCCGTTCTGAACGATTTTCCTGCGCCAATATGCGGAAAATGGTGCATGATTTGGGCGTAAAAATCCCGCCAAATCAGTTCATTCAAATACGTTTCGTTCAACGCCGAAGCGGCCAACGCTTTTTCTCGAATCGAGATTGTGCCAAATCGAAAATGAATTCCTAGCTTACTCGTACCTTGCGACAAGGCAGGAAAATCGCGCGTTTTATCATAATTTTTCACAATGCCTCGTGCAACGGTTTTAGATGGAATCGAAATCTTAGAACGGATAAAATTCATCGTTTCAAGGCTCGGAATGTCCAAAATACTGAGGGACCCTTCGCTGTCCGATTTGGGATTTGAGATTTCGGATTGAGGGCGTTCGATGGCCGATTTTGGAGCGAAATTGTTGAAATATTTTTCGGTAGGATAAGGTTTGAAATAGTAGGAAACCAACACGTCATTGTGGGTTGACAGGCGGCTTATAAGTTTCGCTTTCCATTTTTTGGAATAGGGCGTAAAGACCGTATAAGGCAAGCCGTCGTCTTTGGTCACTTCATTGCGTTCAAAAATAACGTGGTCTTTAAATGTTTGAAAATCAACATTTTGCGAAGCTAAAAACATTTTAACTGCTGCATCACGCTCAAGAGCATAAGGCTCAAAATCGTGGTTGGTAAAAACGGATTTAATGTCAAAACGAGTGGTTAAATCTTGCCAAACGTTCATCGGTTCGTCATAAAAAACGAGGAGTGTTGACCCCATTTTTTCTAACTCCGCTTTGAGTTCTGACAGCGTGTCGCGGAGAAAAGTGACCCGAGCGTCGGTACGGTCTTCGAGTTTATTTAGGATATTTTTATCGAAAATAAAAATCGGCAAAACGGGATTATTTCCACGTAGTGCCTGAAATAATCCCGCATTGTCATTGAGCCGCAAGTCGCGGCGAAACCAAAAAATATTTAACATAATCAAGAAATTATGAATGATGAATTATGCACTTCACATACTACTATACATGACCCACTGATACGACTGATACGACTGATACGACTGATTTACACTGATTTTTCTTATGATTTCCTAGAAAAAAATCAGTGTAAATCAGTGTAAATCAGTGTAAATCAGTGTAAATCAGTCTAATCAGTCTAATCAGTCTAATCAGTGGCTCATGTATAATAGTACGGAATTATCGGTTAAAAGACGCAAGCGTAAACTTAGAACTCTAATTTATTGATTTTCAACGAGTTACAATCTGACGCGGGTTTAAAACCCGCGTCAGATTTGATGTTGCGTCTTTTAACCGATAATTCCGTAATAGTATGGCACTTCATTTTTCGTCAGACCTAAATACGCTTAGGGTAGATGAATCCAAGAAACCCCAAATCATCCTAAATTGTTTACAAATTTGTTACACATTGTTTAAAATGATACGTAAAACCGCAATTTCTACGGTAGAGACAAGGCATGCTTTGTCTCTACGCCTCACACCACAACATTATTTCAAATCATTGCACCGATTATAATGCGTAATGGCTTCTATAAAATTAGTGGTCGTATATTTTCCCGTTTTAAAACCCTGCACAACAGCCTTGCAATCGTTTACTAAAAACAGTAAAGTTTCCTTGACGCGGCCTTTATTCATAAAATAAGGCGTATCGTTTTTCAACAAACAATACTTGGTTTGTGCGGTGTAATATTTCGGCCCATTGTTTTCAATAGCCTTAAAAATTTTATTGGCAAAAACTTTAATTGGCGCATTCGGATTCGATTCCAAAAAGTAAAATTCATTGAAAATAGAGAATACTTCCATGCGGTCTTCGGCACTGTTCTTAGGCGAAATGAATAAATAGGTCACTTCACTAGCCCTCAATTCACGATTTCGAATGGTGTCATAGGAAATCAAAAACGCATTTTTGTCTTTGTCAAGCGTGATGATACCCCTCAGTGTATCGCCCGCTTTGAGCCAAATCGAGTCCAATTTCTCGACAATTGGCACCGATTTTTTGCTAACAACGGGTTCATTTACGACCGCAACCTCCGTCTCTTTGACTGATTCTTTGACTGATTCTTTAACGCTAATAGCCGATGAATCCTTGACAGATTCTTCGATTTTAGCGACAGTCAAATCCTTAGCTTGAACGGCGACTGATTCCTTTAAAACGGTACTTAATATGCTTTTACTGATAATAGTAGGTGCATTAGTTGTACCAATCAAGGAATCTTGTGTGCGGGTGATTATCGGTTTTTTGCCGTTGGTAGAGATAAATTTTTGTGCAGTTAGATGTTGGGCGAACAGGACGAGTACAGTAATAAATACAGACTTTTTGAACATGACGCTGAATAGATTAAGAATTATAAGAAGTCAGAATAGTTTTACAAAGGTAGATAAAAACTTGAAAATCGTTTTGATACAGTCAAACTTTATGCGGACATTTTTTTCGTAATAGAATGCCTGCCATTCCTCTAATCAACTCGAATTATTTATTTTATATCCGTCGCAAAATAAAACGGAATTGTCGGCTTTATGGTACAACGGTGCTTTTTATTAAAAATTAAATACGTAAAGTGTTGATTTCCAACATTTACGAAATCTTGAAGATTTCGTAAATGTACGCTGTACCACAAAGCCGATAATTCCGAAATAAAATAAAATAGCAGTTCCCGCTTTGGGCAAAAAAAATGTTCAACCTCCGTCAAGAAGTTGAACATTTGAGTTTTGAGTTATACTTACTCAAAAGCCCCAAAATACTGAGGGGGTATCACATTTAGAAAATCTCAAGACTTCCCACACCTTACTATGCTTGAAACGGTACTTGCTTTTTCAAAGCTGCACTGTTCGCTTTTTGTTGCCGATTTCTCATGCCGTTAGCCGATTTAGAAAAATCAAAAATGTTCCAAGCCAACACCGATTTGCCATCTTCCCATTCAATAAAAATGAAAGAACAATCGAAAAGACCACTTATTGAATTAGAGATAGAATCAATACGTGGAAAGTGAATTTCGGGGCTATCGAGCTTCAAAGCAGTCAGTGACGGCAGAATGCTTGCCAAAAAAAGTGACCACTCTGTAGCGGGGCGGTGACGTTCGACGGCGAATATCGTATCCGAACTGTCGAGTATAAAACCTTGCCTGTCAATCAGAATTTGCTGATAAGCTGTTGGTTGCGTAATATATTGATTTACAGTCATTTACCAGTGATTGGCGATAAGGCGTTTGCCGAGTTCAAGAAATAGAGCATCCACGTTTTCATTCGTTTTCGCGCTCGTAGCGAAGTCCCATTTAACAGTCAAATTTTGCGCCATTTCCGCCAATTCGTCCGCCGAAACGAGGTCTTTTTTGTTGCCAACAATAATAATGGTCGTGTCGGGCAACAATTTTTTTAGAAACGTAATATCGGTTTCCATATTAGTAAAAGTTATTGGGCGACTGAGGTCAACGACGTAAATAATGCCGCCTGCCCCGAGGAAATAAGAAGCGGGTACTTTGTCTTGTGCGACCTCGCCCGCAATGTCCCACAGGAGCATTGACAGGTCTTCGCCGTCAATCGCAAGGTCTTTTTTATTAACTTTTACGCCAATCGTGGTTAAGTATTTATCGCTGAATTGTTGATAGATAAACTGGTTAAAAAGCGACGTTTTACCGACGCCGAAACTGCCCGTTAGAATTACTTTTTTGCTAATCATTACCGTTAGTAGATTTAATTTTGACCGTTTTAAAATTTGTTCGTAAGTGTGTAATAAATTGATTGTCAAGTTCTTGTGAAATCCGTTCTTGCTTTTTACCGTCTCGGTCGGGTTGGTGCAAAGCGTCGGTACTTTTAATAAAATTAATCATTTTGTCGCGTAGCTGCCCCGCTTCTGACGTAGAAACCGAGCCTTTTATCGCGGCTGCAAAGTAGTAATT
>JAYSRS010000295.1:0-14325 GCA_043720935.1 Saprospiraceae bacterium | reverse complement strand
AAAGTTCCCCGAACGTTGAAACGCGACGATAATCAATGAGTTACAAATTATTAGTTAGTCAAAAAGAGTTTTGTACCATAAAGCCGATAATTCCGTTTTGAAATCCCGAAAAAAGCGCAGTGATAAACAATCATTGCGCTTTTTGCATTTAATAGAGTGGCGTTGAGATATTGACGACGTTACAAAATTGTGATAATGCGTCTGTACCTTTGTATTGTTAAGAAGTAGGAAAATATCAACGTAAAAACCACAAATTAGAAACTACAATTAATTGGTAATCAATTAGTTGTGTGTTTTAAATTTTTGATTTTTAATTTTGAATTTCCTAAAATAATCGCTCAATTTCATGCTAATTAAAAATTTCAAAATAGCCGTTCAGTTTATCATGGTCAGTTTATTGGGGCTTGTCGCTTGCGAAAGCAAAAAAGAGACCCCCTCAGTTACTTCGACCTCTCGCAATGACATCGTGATTTCTGAACCTAAAAAAGTATTAACAACAATGCAGGACTCATTAAAAACCGACGGTTTGGAAGTCGCTACCCTTGGTGGCGGCTGTTTTTGGTGCATCGAGGCCGTCTTCGACGAACTCCAAGGCGTCTCAAAAGTAGTCAGCGGCTACACGGGCGGGGCAACTAAAAACCCGACTTACAAAGAAGTTTGCTATGGCCAAACAGGACACGCCGAAGTCATAAACGTGTACTTCGACCCCAAAATCATCTCTTTTGAAGATATTTTGCGCGTCTTTTTTCACGTACACGACCCGACGACACTCAACCGTCAAGGCAACGATATTGGCACACAATACCGTTCAGCAATATTCTTCCATGATGACACTCAAGAAGCGCATTCAAAAAAAATTATCGAAGAAATTGAAAAAAATAAGCTTTGGACTAACAAGATTATAACAGAAATAACTAAATTTGCTCTGTTCTATTCAGCAGAAGGGTATCATCAAGCGTATTACAAATTGAATGGTCATGAACCCTATTGCCAATACGTTATTTCGCCTAAGATGAAAAAATTTAAAGCGGAATTTAAAAACAGACTTAAAAGTGTTGGGTAAAGTGTTACTTTTGCGCCCCTTTGAGTCAAAAAATAAGAATTATAAGATTTAATGTTTGATAATTAATTGGTTTTTAGTTGGAGGCGGTACGTAGTACTGCCTTTTTTTTATGCCCTACGAAGGTTTTTCGATTGAGAAAATCGCAACGATTATGCGGCAATCGCAAGATTTTGTTCGAAAAATAATTGATAAAAAATAACGGAATCATCGGTTATTTATCGGTTATTTATCGGTTATTTATCGCAACGCAAACTTGACGCGGGTTTGAAACCCGCGTCAAGTTGTAACTAATTGATTGTCAATAGATTTGAAACAATCTTTTATTTTGCGATAAATAACCGATGATTCCGAAAAATAATGAATGTGTAAAATATTTATTGTTAATGCCTTAACGTAAAAAAGCCTCGCTTACGTTCTTATACGTAAGCGAGGCTTTTTTATACCCCTTCAGTATTTCACCTTAAAAACCTGCCGATTGCCCATCTTTCCGACTTTCGGAAGCCCCAAAATAGACCTTGGAATTGGGGTCAAAACGAATCGCTTGATAACCGCCGTAGCTGCCAGGACTTGCCCAACCCACTTTATGGCCCATTTGCATTAACGCCCGAATCGTCTCAAACGGAATCCCACTTTCGAGCGTGATTGTGCCGCCGCCGCGTTCTTGTTTCTCGCCCGTCGGTTCGCTGCTGCCTTGATGATCAATGCGGGGGGCGTCACCTGCTTCTTGGCTATTCATACCGAAATCAATCATATTCATCAAAATTTCGACGTGTCCCAAGGGCTGAAATGAGCCGCCCATGACGCCAAAAGACATAAAAGGTTTGCCATCTTTCATTACAAAAGCAGGGATAATCGTGTGAAACGGGCGTTTATGCGGTGCGTAACTGTTCGGTTTACCCTCTTCTAAATCAAACAATTGGCCTCGGTCTTGAAACATAAAACCCAAACCGTCGGCGGACATGCCAGAGCCAAAACCGCGATAATTGGATTGAATCAACGAAATCATGTTGCCTTCGCCGTCCGCAACGGTCATATATATCGTATCACCGTCTTTCAAGTTCGGATTGCCTGCCTCAACTGCCGAAGCAGCGCGGTTCGGATTGATGAGTTTGCGGCGTTCCGTGGCGTATTCCTCAGAAATCAAACGCTCAACCATGCCTTTTTTCATGTAATCCAAATCAGCATAAAAACGAGCGCGGTCTTCAAAAGCCAATTTTTTGGCTTCCACAAAAAGATGAATGTGTTCGGGCGAGCCAAACGGAATTTTTGAAAAATCATACCCCCTCAGTATCGTGAGCATTTGAAGAGCCGCAATGCCTTGTCCGTTCGGCGGCAACTCAAAAACATCGTAGCCGCGATAATTGACCGAAACAGGGTCTAACCAATCCGATTTGTGGTCAGCAAGGTCACGTTTGGTCAAAAAGCCGCCGTTTTTCTTGAAAAAAGCGTCAATAACGTCGGCAATTTCGCCTTTATAAAATACATCGCGGCCACCTTTCCCAATCTTTTCCAAGGTGTTCGCAAGGTTAGGATTCTTAAAAATTTCTCCGCGTTTTGGTGCGCGACCGTTCGGCAAAAGGTATTCTTTGACATTTGGATATTTGCCATACGCCCCCTCAACATTGCGCCAAGAGTGCGCCGCTTCGTCGGCAACCGCAAAACCGTTTCGGGCATAATTGACGGCGTAACTCAAATTGTCAGACATCGGTTTTTTACCAAATTTTTGGTGCAATGTAAACCAACCATCCACTGTTCCAGGAACTGAAACGGGTAAAACACCCGTCGGCGGAATGAATTTAATGCCCCGTTTTTTAAACGTATCGAGCGTGAGCGAATACGGCGAACGACCCGAAGCGTTCAAACCATGCAATTTTCCCGTTTTTGCTTCGTAAACAATAGCGTATAAATCGCCGCCGATGCCGTTAACGTGCGGTTCGACGACGCCTAAAACGGCGTTTGCTGCAATCGCCGCATCAATTGCTGAACCGCCTTTTCGCAAAACATCAATCGCAGCTTGCGTAGCTAACGGCTGACTCGTACAGGCCATGCCGTTTTGCGCCATGACCTCTGTACGCGTTGCGAAAGCACGTCCGACGGGTCGGTCTTGACCAAATACGTAGAAGTGAAAAATGAAAAGTGAGAAGTGAAAAACTAAGAGCTTGACGAGAATTTTTGACAGCATGATTTTTACGTTTTTAAAATAGTGGTAATTTTATTTATGTAAATAATTTAAAATCAATTCATTATGAGAAAGTAAAACATAGCATCAGTTGTTGCTACGTGTTTTGTCATTCAGTAGGAATCTCTATTCTTTGTGATGTCAAGTTCCGCACATAGAACAGAGATTCCTACTGAATGACAAAAAAATGTTATTCTTTCGCTTTCTGAATCTCTTTCAAGACTTTTTGCGATTTTTCAGACACCCCCTCAGTATTTATCTCGATTTTATCAACAATATCCAGCAAGGTATTTATCCGTCCTTCGGTTTCAAAAAACTTATTGACAATGGCGATTTTTCGATTTTCGACCAAGCAATAGCCCGACTGAAAACTGCCTTTTTCGTAGCGCACTTGATAGCCGACTTCGACCAATAAGTCTTCAATTTTCTGCAATTGATGTTTTGTATAATTCATTTTTTTGTTTTAAATCATAAATAAACCTAAAATAACAAGTGCGAAGTTGAGCAAAAATGCTAGATTTTTGTTTCTTTTTTCGACACTTATCCGTTTTTTAAAAATTCCGAAACGAGATTTGCGACTTTTGGCGTTTCGGCCTTTAAACGCCGTCGAGGTTTGAAACCTCGACGGCGTTGAGATTCTTAATTTTAAATTTTTAATTCAACATAATGGCTTTATTTTCTATCAATCTTCAAACAGGAACAATCGCAGACGAACCCGAAAAAGACATCATCGTAGGCATTGATTTAGGCACGACAAACTCGCTCGTGGCGGTCATGCGCGACGGACATCCCGTATGCGTGGCCGATAAAAATGGTAAAAACACGTTAATTCCGTCCGTTTTGCATTTTTCATCTAACAATACTGAGGGGGGTGTCATTGCGAGGCACGAAGCTGTCATTGCGAGGCACGAAGCAATCTTAGTAGGTGATGCTGCCAAGGCGATGCTTGAAACCGACCCACAAAATACGATTTATTCCGTCAAACGCTTGATGGGCAAGTCTTTTACGGACGTTTCTAATTATGAAAATTATTTTGGCTATAAAATAATTGACGCGCCCGATGCGGATACTTTGGTTAAAATTCGCGTAGGTGACCGTTATTATTCGCCGATTGAATTGTCGAGTTTTATTTTGAAAGAACTCAAAACGCGCATTGAAACGGAGTTAAATAAGCCGATTTCAAAGGCTGTAATTACTGTTCCCGCTTATTTCAACGATGCACAACGCCAAGCAACCCGCGACGCAGGGCGTTTGGCAGGGCTTGACGTATTACGCATTGTTAACGAACCTACGGCGGCGGCTTTGGCTTACGGACTCGACCGACGTGGCGATGATGCCCACACGATTGCCGTTTATGACCTCGGCGGCGGCACTTTTGACGTGTCAATTTTGCAGATTCAAGACGGTGTTTTTGAAGTTTTGGCCACAAATGGTGATACTTTTTTAGGCGGTGACGATTTTGACAGAGTGATTGTTGATTATTGGTTGGCTCAAAATAACGTATCGAATGCCTTGATTATCAACGACAAAGAGTTGGGTCAAGCCTTGCGTCTGGCGGCTGAAAGGGCTAAAAAAATGTTGTCGAATGCCGTTTTAGACGAAAATACTGAGGGGCCTGTTTTTGAATTTAAAATTAAAAATCCCCACTTAAAGAGGGGGGAATTTGACTTAAAATTGGATAAAACCACGTTTGATGCCTTGATTTTACCGTTTATTGAGAAAACAATTGCTTGTTGCAAAGCGGCTTTGGCAGATGCTAAATTAGAAAAAAACGACATTCAAGCGGTCGTTATGGTCGGCGGTTCAACGCGTGTGCCGTTGGTCAAAAAATTGGTCGCTGCGTTTTTTGATAAACCCATTTTTAATAATATAAATCCCGATGAAGTCGTCGCTTTGGGTGCGGCGATTCAAGCCGATATTTTGGCGGGCAATCAGCGCGACATATTATTGATTGACGTCACGCCTTTGTCTTTGGGCATTGAAACAGTCGGCGGTTTGATGGACACGATTATTCCAAGAAATTCCAAAATCCCAACCAAAGCAGCGCGTCAATACACAACGTCGGTGGATGGTCAAAGAAATCTGAAAATTGCGATTTTCCAAGGCGAACGCGATTTAGTTGAACACAATCGCAAATTAGGCGCGTTTGTACTGAGGGGTATCCCACCGATGCCTGCAGGTTTTCCAAAAATTGATATTGCCTTTTATTTAGATGCAGATGGCATTTTACGCATCAAAGCGAAGGAATTGCGCTCGGAAGTCGAGCAAGAAATTACTGTCAAAGCGAGTTACGGTCTTTCGGAGGAAGAAATGGCCTTGATGCTCTTGGATTCCATCCGAAATGCGGAAGGCGATTTGAAAATTCGAGCCTTGCAAGAAGCGCGGAATGAAGGGAATAACATCGTTTTGGCATCCGAAAAATTTATTATCCAACACGCGACTATTTTGTCGAATGAAGAGAAAACGGAAACGGCAAAATTGGCTCAAATACTGAGGGGGTCTATTTCGGGCAACGATAAAGACGTAATTAACAAAGCAATAGAAAATTTGAATACGTTTACCGAACCCCTCGCCCATCGTGCGATGGATGTGACAATTGCCGAAGCCATGAAAGGCAAAGCGATTTAGGTGGTTTCACGCAGAGTTCACAGAGGACACAGAGTTAAAAAAACAATTTGTCATCTAGTTTTTTGTTATAGGAATTTGTGAAAAATAATGTACCTTTTCATAGGGCTAATCGACAATGCCCTTTCAAGGCTTTGATACTTTGGAAGTCGAATTTTAACTTTAAAACTCTGAAAGAGCGTAACCGATTAGGATAGGCAACGCCCTATTAAATGGTATTCAAAAAAACGAAAAACTCTGTGTTCTCCGTGAACTCCGTGTGAAACGAAACCACCTCCCAAAACGAAAAGCTGCCCCAAACTTAATTGAGGCAGCTTTTTCATTTTATATATGTACATTGTATATTGATTTCTCTCAAAGAGCAGTGAAATCACACCACTTTATCGGCGCAATTTGACGAGGCGAAAGCGTCAGGTTTGGCTTTAAATACAAAACCCATCCCCAAAATGTAGCCCATTGCTTCGCGTAAAGCGACATTTGACTGAAAATACGGGTCGGTGTTGATGTCCGCGTGAACCTCCAAAGCCACATCATACTTGTCCAAAAGGTCGCATAAAGTGTAAGCGACATCTACGGATCTTCCGACTTCCGTAATCATCCGCTCTCGAATGCTCATCTTTTTTTTGTCTTCCCATTGATGGATAAACATAAATCCCCCCTTGCGTTCGCGCAAAAAAACGATGACCGATGCGAAATGAATCATCTCGCCGCGCACCTGCGAGTCGGTGCCGATACATACTTTCAACTTGTTGCCCAAGGCGTGTTCTTCAACAATTGTGCGCTCAACGGCTTGTTTTAAGGGCAACTCGATACGCTGTCCGTTGAGCCTTCGCCATTCCTTTTCCATGTTTTTTTTACTTTTAAATGTGAAAAAATGTGGTTGCGAAAATTTGTCATTTCGATAAGTTGGCTTCAAAAACTAGGCGAATTTACAACACTTGAAGGAATAAAATTCTATTGTTGTGTTTTTACTAGAAATTTAATATTGCCTTAACTTGAAAGAAACGGTACTAACTGAAACCACGTTCAGACATCAATAGTTCAAAAAGGAAAAAGAAAATATGAAAAGAAGGAGAAAAGAAGAAGAAAAAAAGAAAGGAGAAGTAGGGGCATAAAAAAAACCGTCTCGAGTTACAAGACGGTTCCAAAACAACAAATTATAATCACATGAACTTTCAAAACCTTATTTGGTGACCTCTCAGAAGTAAGGTGTAAACAGTTGTTTCAACACCTATTTTCTAAAACATACACAAAGTTAGCACGGCTTTTTAATTCTGCAAATTTTTTTTTCAGAGATTGTAAAAAAAAGGTGTTATTTTTTTTTAGAAATACAAAATTTTCAATTTAAGCAATTGATTATCAATTAATTACGCGAATAAAAAAAAGCAAAAAAAAAAATAAAAAAAAGCAGCCTACCTTATACTTTAGCGTTTTGATATTACCGAAAAATTTATTTTTTTAATCAACTACATTTACTTGTTGAGCCATCGAAATTAGTACATAAATCTTGCTTAAAATTTGCATGCTAATAAAATCCAAATCAAATTTGCCCCTAAATTACGCTATGTCACTGTCCATTATTCATCGTCCATCATTCACACCCAATATCTATGGAATTTTTAGGATTTTTATTTGAGATTATTTTCCTCGTGCTTGGTCTTTACGGTTATTTACTATTGACCGACCACATCAAATTGACAGGTTCGGCAGAACAAAACTTTCGCGTTTTCAAGCAAAATGTCGGTTCTAGTTTGACGCTGCCTGCGCTTGTTTTGGCCATTTTAGCGGCTATTTCTCTTTCTTTACACATCATTCAATTCATAAAAAAATGACAGATTTGTCCACACAAATTATTGATTTTGAGCAGTTTATAACCGTCGAAATGCACGTCGGCACCATTACGGCTGCCGTAAATTTCCCCAAAGCCAGAAAACCCGCTTATCAATTGACGATAGATTTTGGTGAAAAAATCGGCATCAAACGCTCATCGGCTCAAATCACCGTTTTATATACCAAAGAGGATTTGATTGGCCGTCAAATTATTGCAGTCACCAACTTCCCTCCACGTCAAATTGCAACATTTTTCTCCGAAGTTTTAGTCCTCGGTAGCGTTGATACGGAGGGGGTCGTGACTTTGCTCACACCCGAACGCGGCGTCGAAAACGGACTTAGAATTGGTTAATGGTTAATGGTTAATGGTTAATGGTTATTCATCATAAAAAACGACATTACATTCCAATTAAACAATTGATTACCAATTACTTATGCTAAATATAGAATTATTCACTTGTCATTGCTTCGTGCCTCGCAATGACAAGTGAATAATTCGAGAACTGCCACGCCTTTGGCAAGGCTTTCCGAAGTATTTGCATCATTTTCGATACGTATTATATTAGTCGTTTTTTCGACCGCATTCGTCGAGCGATTAAACGTAAAAAGTGCGATAATTGCCATAATTGCGACGACTATTGGAACTAAGTTTTTTTGAAAATGCTTTATTACTCGGTTTTGAATTTTAGCGATGATTAAAATAGGAACAAAATTTTATTACGTGATTGATGCCGCAAAAATCCGTACATCGTTTCACAAAAAAGTTACGTTTTCGCTTAATCGGGTCAAAAAAATAAGAAATCATGCAGCAAATGAATAATTAGGCTAAATTTGCTCGAAAAAATGACGATTTACCCCATTTTCTTAAGATTCAATAAGGCATTTGACCATCTTTCAGCTTTAAAACTTTTAAATTATACCCCTCAGTATTTTGACCTTTGAGAAGCAATTTTTAAGAACTTTTAGATAAGATGGCTGTTTCAAAATCTTATTAAATCCTACAAAAAATCTTATAAATCCTAATTTAATTAATTTTTTCACACTTTAAAACAAGTAGCGAATTATGAAGAATTCATTAATTCTTATCGTCCTTGCGGCATTTATTTTCCTTTATGGCGGTTGTAAATACAACGGCATGGTCAAAACTGACGAAGGTGTCAAACTTAAATGGGGCAACGTTCAGTCAGAATATCAACGTCGGGCAGATTTGATTCCAAACATCGTTGAAGCCGTCAAAGGTGAAGCAAGTTTTGAGAAAAGCGTCCTAGAAGGCGTCATCAATGCCCGTGCGAGTGCAACGAAAACCACGATTGACGCGTCGAACTTAACGCCCGAAAAAATCAAAGAAGTTGCCGCTGTTCAAGGTCAATTTGGGCAAGCAATTGGTCGGTTGTTGAGCGTATCGGAGCAATATCCGAGCTTAAAATCCAATGCTGCTTTCGGCGAATTGCGCGCACAATTGGAAGGTACGGAGAATCGCATTAAAGTTGCCCGTAATGAGTACAACGCTTCGGTAAAGGATTATAACATCAGCGTTCGTACATTTCCATCGAATATTTTTGCTGGAATGTTTGGTTTTGGCCAAAAAGGCGAGTTTGAAGCCGATAAAGGTGCGGACAAAGCACCAAGTTTGAAAGGCGCGTTTGAAACAAAACCCGCGCAATAAATTTCAGATGTCAAAAATGTCAAATTTCAAGAATTCCAGCCTGTTCAACCGTGAAATCCTTGAAATTTGACATTTAAAATTCTTGAATCTTTGAAATTTGAAATCCTCGAAATCTGAAATCCTCGCAATCGCTTATGTTTTCCATTTTTAAGAAAAAGAAAAAACAGTTTTTCACCAATGCGGAAGAAAAACAAATCATGGCGGCCATAAAAATGGCTGAACGGACAAGCTCGGGCGAAATTCGCGTATTTGTTGAGTCAAATTGCGTCGGGACTATCGAAAAACGCACCGTTGACATATTCAAAAAACTCAAAATGCAACGCACCCGCGAACGCAATGGTGTTTTAGTGTATCTGGCAACCGACAGTCGGCATTTTGCCGTTTTTGGCGACGAGGGGATTCATAAAAAAATGGGTTTGCAATTTTGGACAAGTGAAGCCGCTACTTTTAAAGCAGCACTCGCAAATGGTGATGTCGTTAGCGGTATTTGTCAAGTGATTGTTGACATCGGCGAAGGCTTAAAAACACATTTCCCGCATGCATCGGATGATAAAAACGAATTATCTGACAAGCCCGTTTATGGCGATTAATTTTATCTACGGATTACACGAATTATCACGGATTTTTGTCATTCAGAAAAAAAGAAATCAGTGTAAATCAGTCGTATCAGTCGCATCAGTGGCCCATTTGTACTAGGGTTTTATTTCAAATTAACCACGTTAAAAATTGACAATCAATTGAATACGAATTATAATTTTCGCTATTTACTGCTTTTTTTGACCCTCATTTCGGTTCAAATACTGAGGGGCCAACCGCCGATTCCTACACGGCCTTCTCCACCAAAATTGGTCAACGACTTTGCAAATCTACTCGCACCGAACGAGCGGCAACAGCTTGAAAGCGACTTGACGCGCTATTTTGACTCGACTTCTACGCAAATTGCAATTGTCACGCTAGCCGATTTGGGCGACTACGACATTGTGGATTGGGCGGTCGAAATCGGCAAAAAATGGGGCGTCGGGATGCAGCAAAAAAACAATGGCGTCGTCATTATCGTTAGCCTCGCCCCGCGTAAACGGACGTTTATTGCGACGGGTTACGGCGTTGAAGGCTTTTTACCTGACGTGATTTGCAAACGCATTGTTGACCAATACATCAACCCTAAATTCAAGGAAGGCAAGTTTTATGAAGGCTTAAACGGTGGTTTTCAAGGTATTAGAGCGGCAGCAAAAGGTGAATTTGTCAACGAGAACGCGGGAAAAGGTGGTGGCGATGATGCAATAGGCTTTTGGATATTTTTATTCATCATGTTAGCCGTGTTGGTTTTCATTATTTGGTCACAACGCGCAGGTCGGAACAACGCACATTATGGCACTCGACGGCGACATTATCAAAATGATGGCGGTGTGCCTTGGATTTTTTGGGGCAGCGGTGGCGGCTTCGGCAACAGTGGCGGCAGCGGTTTTGGCGGCGGCGATTCAGATTCAGGCAGTTTTGGTGGCTTTGGTGGTGGTGATTTTGGCGGCGGCGGGGCTGGTGGAGATTGGTAGATTTCAAATTTCATTGCGAGGCACGAAGCAATCAAATTTCATTGCGAGGCACGAAGCAATCAAATTTCATTGCGTGACGTGAGGCAATCAGATTTTAGAAGGCTTCACTAACATCCCAAATCCGAAATATACTGAGGGGATGCTACAAAAAAGATAATACCCGATGTTTTGACGACATCGGGCTTTATCTTTTTTGTAGCATCCCCTTCGCATTTAGCGAAAAAATCGCTAATTTCGCCGCCTAATTCCTACCCTATCGCCACTTGAAATCTGATTGCTTCGTGCCTCGCAATGAAATTTGGAATCTGAAATTTGAAATCACCTACTATTATGCTTAATCAAGATAAAGTCCGCCTCATTTTTGGTTTGAAAATCGCTTTTTTGCGCCAGCAAAAAGGCTTAAATTATCAGCAACTCGCTGAACTCACGGAACTCTCACAGTCTTACGTGCATGACATCGAAAAGGGAAAAAAGTACCCAAAAGCGGATAAAATTCTCGTTTTAGCGAAGGTTTTAGGCACAACTTACGACGACCTTGTGAGCGTAAAAGCGTCAAAAAAGCTGCAACCGATTATCGATTTGCTCGAATCGGAGTTTTTTCAAGTCTTTCCTTTGGAGATGTTTGGCATCAGTCCCGACAAGGTGTTGGAACTGTTTTCAAACACGCCCGACCGTCTGAATGCGTTTATTTCGACGATTCTGAAAATTTCCCGCAACTATCAAATGCAGTCCGAAAATGTTTACACGGCGGCCTTGCGGAGTTATCAAGATATGAACGATAATTATTTTGAAGATTTGGACGAAGCCGTTAAAAATTTCAAATCAGAGAATCAAATAGTTGCAAATCTTACATTAACAACTACGGAATTAGAAACGTTTTTGTTTAAAAATTACAATATATCTGTCAATCGGAAAAAAATAGGAAAAGAAAAGGTTTTGAGGCACATTAGGTCATTTTATACTGAGGGGGCCAAAATTTTGTACATCAATCGAGATTTAGAATCTTCACAGGAGAACTTTTTGATTGCCCGTGAATTGGGTTTTCAATACCTCAAACTTAAAGAACGGCCTTACGAAACGGTGATTCAACGCGCTGAAAGTTTTGAAAAATTGTTCAATAATTTTAAAGCGTCTTACTTTGCCTCGGCTCTTTTGATGGATGAAGACGCCCTCGCGGCTGATGTGCGCTTACTCGCTAACGCTACGACGTGGCGCAACGACGATTTTATGGCTTTGTTAGAAAAATATAATGTGACGGCGGAAATGATGTTGCAACGCCTCTCGAATATTTTGCCTAAACACTTCAAAATCAACGATTTATTCTTCATCAGATTGAAAGCGGACGAACAAACCAAGTTTTTCAAAATGACGAAAGAACTGCATTTGAGTCGCCTACACAAGCCTTACGCGAACGAAAGCAGCGAGCATTATTGCAGAAATTGGGTATCGGTGAATGCGATAAAAGAATTGCGAACGCGCTTGCAAGTTGACCGCACAACGCGCTCGGTGTGCGCGGCGCAAATCTCAAAATATTGGGAAACGGATTTGTCTTATTTCTGCTTGACGGTTGCCAAACCCGACGCGCAAAGCCCCAAAGAAAGCAGCAGCGTGACGCTCGGTATTTTGATAGACGACAACGCACGCCGCTTGTTTCGCTTTTTAGGCGACCCCAATTTGAAACAAAAAGATGTAAACACGACGTGTGAGCGTTGCTCAATGCTCAATTGCGACAGCCGCGCCGTTGCCCCAATTTTTATTGAGCGAAAAAATGAGCAAAAGGAGATTGAAAAGGCGTTGAAAGGATTGTAGGATTTCAAATTCTAAAGATTTCAGATTTCAAATATTGGTTGAAATTTGAAATTCTTAAAATCTGGAATTTTTTACGCTGAAAGTTCAAGTTCTTCGACGTTCGACTTTTCTTTTTTATTGAAGCCGCGTAATTCATTCATGCAACAGCGATAAAAAGCCTCTGAAAATGCTTGTCGTTCGCTTGGCGACATTTCAGCACACCATGCTTCTCTGATAGCAGCACTTTCTGCCCGTGTCTCAGCAGAAAAAGTAGCCATCAGATAATCACGCATTTCTTGCGTTTTGGGCTGCATTCGGTCAACAAAACGTAATACGTTTTTGGGTGTAACTTTTGTTGGCACATCAGGTCGTTCCAAAATCTCTTTTAAAAGTGCCTCTTTTTCTTTGTTCGTCATAAAGTAAATTTAATTTATCTAAACAATCGAAAATAGCGTTTCAGCAATTTCCGCTTTGGGATTTAATGGGCCACAGATTAGACAGATTGGGCTGATTTACACTGATTTTTTTATGATTTCCTAGAAAAAAAATCAGTGCAAATCAGCCTAATTAGTCCAATCAGTCCAATCAGTGTTCCCATGATGCCAAAGCGAAAATGGCTGATGACGTTTATACTGAGGGGGCAAATACTTCATTATCAATGTGTTGCGATAATTTTTCTTCGGATATACCCAAATCATTCAACATACATTGAAGATAGGCTTCGTCAAATGCCTTTGCCTTTTCGGGCGTGAAAGGGGCATAAAACGCATCATGAAAAACACACCTTTCAGCGTGTGTTTCAGCAGAATAAAAACCAATTAGATAGGTTCTCATTTCTGATGTTTGCGGTTTCATACGTCCAAGAAGACGTTGAATGCTACGCTCCGAAACTTTATGCGGCACGTCAGGTCGTGCGAGGATTTCGGCTAAAAGTGCCTCTTTTTCTTTGTTCATTGTAAAGCGTATTTAATTTATCCAAATATTCATCCGCAATTGATTGCTTATGAACGTTACTAATGTCTCTTTTTTTAAGAAAATCCATACCTTCAAATATCAAAGTTATTTCATCTTTAATATCTTCATCAGTATAATCTGACCAATCATATTTTTCCATAGCGGTTACTTTGAGTTTGTCAATAAAATAGGTTTGTCTGTGCAAAGATAAGCGCGTGATTTCATACAGTCAAATATTTATTTTCTTCAAGTTAATCCACCAATTCATTACGCAATTGAGCAAGCGAAGCCCGAATGTTTTTCAATTTATCAATCGCTTTGTGCTTCATTTCCAATCGTTTACGTTCTGCAAAAAAAGATAATTTAGCATCAGAAAGGGACAAGCCTTTGGTGTCGATGAGGTCATAAATCAAGTAGATTTCGTCGGCTTCGAGGGGTGATAATTGGCCATTTTCATTGCGCTTCAACTCAAATTCTTCTTCCCAAAAACGCAGCAACGAGCGCGACACGCCAAGCAGTCGAGCGAGTTCAATGAGGTCAATTGTCTTGTTATCAAGCTGCATTTTTTTCTAATTTATGAAAGAAGAGACGGCGATAGGCAAAAATGTATGGAATCTTAAAGTCAATACCCCATCATGGTTGTCTTGGGCAGGCTTATCTTTTGAGTTGA
>JAYSRS010000294.1:0-1714 GCA_043720935.1 Saprospiraceae bacterium | reverse complement strand
AATGTCAGCTGTTTCATGATAATAGGTAGGACGAAACAAGAAGAGAAATATTTTAAATATCTTTTTTCATTTGTTCAAAAATGCACACGGCTAATTTTGCAAAAGCAGGTAATTTACGATTGACCGATGCCTTGACGGATGCGCCGTTTTCCGCGCCCATAAAACGCGCCATGTCTTCGTAAGTCCAATTTAGTTCCTTTTTTAAGGCTTTGAAACGCGCTTGCCATTCTTTTTCAGAACGTTCGTTCATGTTTTTTACAACAAAAGCGAATGTTTCAGGCGTGCAATCGGCTTTATGAGAAATTTCGATGAATCGTAAAGTGACATCGGCGTTTGTTGCAAAAGGGTTTTCCTTTTTGACTTGCTGCTTGATGTTATTCGCCGCCAAATTATAACCGCTTATTATCATATTTGATTTACGGTCATTAGGTTGTGCGGCATACCATTTGGCATACATCAAATCGGATGCGCGGCTTGCAGCGATATTTTCTTCGACGTTAGAGTAATCCATGACGATTGATGAAAAGTTTCTTAGTACATGACAAAAAAGGCTTTTTGCTCGCTTCGCTCGCAAAAAGGAGAAGATGTGGTTCAAATTTCGGGCTTTGCTCTAAATTTTAACCACTTTCCCCCTTTTTCGCGCGAGCGAAGCAATTGCGAAAAAGGCTTTGCCTTTTTTGTCATGCACTAAGGAAAAGTTTAGAAGTCCATCAAAGATAACAAATATTTTTTTTAATAGCGCAAGTTTATTAAATTCATTCACCAATCGCTAAAAAACGCGTTGTCATTGCGAGGAGGCACGACGAAGCAATCTTTAAGTTTCCGCCCGATTTTAAGCTAAAAATAGACGTTTTCCAATCAATATTGTGCTAAAATCTTAGAGATTGCTTCGTCGTGCCTCCTCGCAATGACGACCCACTTTTATGTGGATTAATGGATAAACTTAATAAATGCGCTTTACTTACGCAATTTTGAAGCGATTAAAATTCACTTTCGATTGATTTTTATTTATCTAATCGAATATGATAGTCTTATTACCACTCACAAAAACCCTATCGTCAAACACCAATTTCAACGCCCTTGCCAAAGTCAACTTCTCAACATCCCTACCCATTTGCGCCATTTCTTGCGGCGATTGAGTATGGTCAGTCGGCATGATTTGTTGAACGATTATTGGGCCTTCGTCTAGGTTGTCGTTGACGAAATGCGCGGTTGCGCCGATGATTTTTACGCCCCGTTCGTAGGCTTGTCGGTAGGGGTTTGCGCCGATGAACGCAGGGAGAAACGAGTGGTGAATATTGACAATCCGATTGGGATAATGTTTCACAAATTCGTTGGTCAAAATCCGCATATATTTGGCCAAAATGACGTAATCGGGCTTGAAAGTCGCCACTTTTTCTATCACTTCTTGCTCATGTGCGGCGCGGGTTTTGTCTTCGTGAGAGATGGTGAAAAACGGCAATCCGAACTGTTCAACGAACCCCCTCAGTATATCGTGATTGCCAATAACAGCGACAATTTCCGCGTTTAATTCGCCAAAATGATGTCTAACGAGCAATTCTCCAAGGGCGTGATGCTCTTTTGTGACCAAAATAACGACGCGTTTTTTCCGATTTTCAGCAATAACGACGTTCGCATCTTCGGGCAAAATGCCGATTAAGCCGCCGTGGATTCTATCGGTATCTAAATTGCCGTCGATTTCAGTTCGCATGAA
>JAYSRS010000293.1:0-1714 GCA_043720935.1 Saprospiraceae bacterium | reverse complement strand
TAACACCTCAGCAACCATCAATTGGACAAAAGGCGACGGCTCAAATACATTGGTGTTGGTCAATACAACAAACAGTTTTACACCACCCGTTGACGGCACAACTTACACGGCTTTAACGGCTTATGGTAGTGGACAACAAACCGTTTACGCAGGTGTAGGCACAAGCGTAAACGTTACAGAACTGACCGCAAGCACGACTTATTACGTTCAAGTTTATAATTTTGAGACTTGTCAATCGCCAATTGACTACGTAACGGCCTCACCTTTAACGGGTACTTTTACAACATCAAGCACACCGACAGGCGGCAGTTGCACACGGACGACGGCCCAAGTGAGAGCGAGTTTGCCAGCCCACACTAGCCTCGGTTATGACGGTGCGCGGCGGCGTATGTACGGCAATTGCGACAATCAGAACAGTACTGTTACGTGTGTTTACGGTGGCTACACCATCAGCCACGCAACTGGTAGCACATCAACAAGTATTGGTTTACCGAATGGTAAAATTATAAATGCGGAACACACCGTTCCACAAAGTTTTTTTAACGAAACATCAGTACTGCGTTCCGATATGTGTCATTTATTCCCGACTTATGAATTGTGGAACAACGTTAGGGGAACTTTCCCCTTTGCTGAAATACCTGACGCACAAACAACGCAGTGGCACATCTTACTAAACAATGCAACGTCAAGCATTCCAAGCAGCAATATTGGCGATTATTCAGAAGCAAGGTCAGGCAGTTATGAGCCGCGTGAAATTCAAAAAGGCAATACGGCCCGTGCGATTTTATATTTTTATACCCAATATGAAACCCAGATGAACAATACTTATAACCACCCAATAACCGACGTAGCGAGCATCCAAACCCTCTACAATTGGCACGTTCAAGACCCCGTTACACAAGCGGATATTGACCGCAATAACTGTATCAAAACGTATCAAGGCAACGGCAATCCGTACATTGACAATCCACAATGGGTATTGGAAGTTTTCGGTTGTAACATCGTCGTTCCGATTGAATTAATGACTTTTAATGGTAAAAACCAAGGCACTTACAACGCTTTGACGTGGGAAACGGCGAGTGAAAAAAATGCGGAATACATCTCAATTGAGCGTAAAGACAATGAAAAATGGGGTGAAATTGGTCGCGTCAAAGCCGTTGGCAACACCGTTCAAAAACAGTCTTACAGCTTCGACGACAACAAACCGAACCCCCTCAGTATTTACCGCCTTCGAATGGCCGATTTTGATGGAAAAGAAACGTATTCTAAAACCATTACCATCGAAAACGTAAAAAAAGCGTTCAGCCTTAAAATGTTCCCGAATCCAGCCAAGGATTTTGTTACTTTTAGAGCCACAACAAACGAAAAACAAGCGTTTAATGTAACCGTAACCGATGTAACAGGCCGCGTTGTGATTCGCAGAAATTACCCCGTTGATAGTGGTAACAATGAAGAACAAATCAATATTTCTTCGTTGGCCAAAGGCGTTTATTTCTTCACTTTTGATAATGGTGTTCACAAAACAGTTGAGCAGTTTGTTAGACAGTAAAAAAATTAAAAATTAAGAAAGCCGACGAAGCAAGTGCGTTTCGTCGGCTTTTTTAATTCTTAATTTTTAACTGATGTTACGCAAGCCCGATAGAGTCGAGCGTTGATTAGTTATATCCTAAATGCGGCGTAGCTGCAAAATCTCGGTAATGCTCAAGCAACAACG
>JAYSRS010000292.1:0-4805 GCA_043720935.1 Saprospiraceae bacterium | reverse complement strand
GGCAAAGCCCGAAAAACGAACCACATTCCCTTTTTTGCGAGCGAAGCGAGCAAATTTGTTATGCACTCAAGATATATTATC
Source organism: Saprospiraceae bacterium (assembly GCA_043720935.1). Taxonomy (GTDB): domain Bacteria; phylum Bacteroidota; class Bacteroidia; order Chitinophagales; family Saprospiraceae; genus JAAFJT01. Next base: position 4,724 of record JAYSRS010000292.1, on the reverse strand, counting down.
AGCTATGTGAATCAGTTTTTTGTCGTATCATCAACGGGTTTTCGAGAATTAATGTAGTCTTCCATACGGCGTTCTACGCTACCTGCTTGTGGCGGCTTCGGCGGCTTCTTGGTGGCCTTTTCTTTTGTTGATTTAGACGGTTTTAGCGGCGGTTTTGACGGCAAAACAGAATCTTTTAGAGCCGTTTCAGCCGCTTTGTTTTTTTCAGAGACCCCCTCAGTATTTTGAGGAATAGGCATCGTGTCGGGTGCTTCTACGACAGGTATTTGTTTCTTTTTTGTCATGTCTGTACTGTTTTTGCAATAAGGAAATAAGGAAAAGAACGTCAATAGCAATAGAAAACGGTAGATGTATTGTTCATAATTGAGTGATGTCGTCATATTTAGCGGGTTGTTTTTTGATTAACAAATTAAATGTATAAAAGAGAACTTTCAAATGATGAAACAAAGATAGTGTTGTATCAAATAGCGTTGTTTTCACGTATGTTCCAAACATTTTAACGGATGTGCCAAATGTTTTCACGTATGTTCCAAGACCTGTAATGACTTTCGATACACCGATGGACAAATGCCAAATACCTCAATAAACGTTCTTGTGAAATAGCTTAAACTGCTAAAACCCACTTCATAAGCGACTTGCGTCAAACTCCATTCGGGCTGATTTGTCAACAAGGACGCGGCGCGTTGCACACGTATATAACGTATGTATTTGGTGGCGGACATACCCGACTTGCCAACGATTTTTCTATGTAAATCCGTCCGACTCATGCCAATACCCCGCATCAAATGGGTAATACTGAAAGACGTATCAGATAAATGTTGTTCAATCTGACCATTAAGCCGTTGTAAAAATGAATCGTTCTGAAGTACCATCGTGGTTGTTTTTTGATAAATGGTTAAAAAATAGGCTGTCGCGGATAAGCGAATAATCTATGCTCGAAGCGGTGTAAAACCCAGAGAAAACTCCGAGAAAGGTTTGTTTTTATTTTTTGAAAAATTGTAAATTTTTCAAAAAATAAAAACAAACCACCTTTTTCCCGTCGCTGCGTGTGCGATTAAGTAATCAGTAGAAAAAGGGGGATATTACCCTGTTTCATGTATAAGAGAAGGATTATAACAAGGAAGATGAGGAGAATAATTGAGTGTCAACATAGCTTAATGGCAAAGCCGTGGTGTTTCTTAACAAAAAAACGGATTTAATTTTATGGTTTTTTACAAAATGTGGTTAGAAGAGGCCCCTCAGTATAAAACGCGAAAACCCTTGCAAAACGGCTGTTTGCAAGGGTTTTTAACGTCTTTTAAAGAAAATTCAAGGCAATTTGAAAATATCTTTTGCTTTGAGCGAAAAGCCTTCGATGACTTCTCCGGCGTCGCATACGCTATCATCGTGGTAAACCGACACGTTATAAGGCGATGAAAAGGCATAGATTTTTTTAGTTTCGGGAAAAATATGCCAAACGAGGCGTACACCTGCTTGAAAATACTCTTCCATTTTCCATTCTACGTCGTAAGCCAAATCATGTTTTGAGATAATTTCGACAACAAAAGTGGAAACAGCTCGCCGACCTGCCGCGTGGTCGCGTTGTTGTTTGACCGTCCAATACGACATATCAGGCACGCGATATTGGGTATCAATTGTGGCCATTCTGAATTCGGGCGTCAGTTCATCGCCATCTAAATAAGCGTTTGTTTTTACAAATTGCCGCGTCAGATTTTTGACGATGTGCAGTTGGTGCGGGTAAATCATCGGGTCAATTTTAAGTAGTTTTCCATTTGCCCATTCATAATAGTAGCCGTCTTTGGGCATCCAAACCAAGTATTCAGCTAAGGTCGTCGGCAATTTACGTGCGGGTGACCGTCGTTTTGGGACATTCGCAATGAGCGGAGCAGTTGTAGTTGCAGCAGACATGATTCGATTTTTTTTATTGTTGAAGCGTAAAAGTAAGCCTTTTTATGAAAAAACAAAAAAAAGAGTGATTTTAGAGACCCCTCAGTATTTAGAATAAAAAAGCCGCTTTTTACTTGATTTTCAAGTAAAAAGCGGCGAAAAACGATAGGCACTACTTAGAAATTAACCACGCCCCAATTTACAAATCACCTCAAACTCGGCCGCCGTCACGGGCTGCACGGACAAACGGCTCAATTTCAGCAAGGCCATATTTTCCAATTCAGGCGTTTGTTTGACCTCCGAAAGCGGAATTTCACGTTTAAATTCTTCAATTAATTCGACATCTACCGCTACCCACGCCATTTCTTCGGTCGTCGGGTCTGGATAGTTTTCTCGCACGACTTTCGCCAAAGCAATTGCGGCGGGTTTCGTAACGCTTCTGTAAAAAATGCAGATGTCCCCTAATTGCATTGCCCGTAGGTTGTTGCGCGCCGTATAGTTGCGGACGCCGTACCAAACCGTCACTTTTTCTGCTCGAAAATGCGCGAGTGAAAAGGTCTCGGGTTCGGATTTGATAAGCCAATAATTCATAAATTCTAATTCAAAATTGAGTGATAATTTATCCACTGATTTCACTGATTAAGCATTTTACATTTAAAAAATCTTTCAAATTTCCTAAATGTACCCCCTCAGTATTTTGAGCATTTTCAAGCCGAAAATGTCATTTCTCCTTGATAAATCAGTTAAAATTCGTGTAATCCGTGGATAACACATTATAAATTTTTCTTTTTCATTTCTTCAATGATGTATTCAGAGGTTCGCATTGAGCTTGCCAAAATCGTCCACGTCACGTTTTTATCGCCTTGCGAAACGAACGGGGCGGCATCTACAACGAACAGATTTTTAACATCATGCGCTTGCTGATATTTGTTCAAGGCCGATTTTTTAGGGTCGTTGCCCATTCTGACCGTTCCCGTTTCGTGAATGATTTTCCCCGGTTTTTCTAAGCCATAATCATTCGCCGCCGTCGGTTTATCCCCCATCGGCACGCCGCCCATCGCGCCAATAATGTTTTCAAACGTATCTTGCATGTGTTTGGCTTGCAAAATCTCGTCGTTCGACCATTTGTAGTGAAAACGCAAGGTTGGAATACCATATTTATCCACTTTGTTGGGGTCAATTTCGCAATAATTGCTTTCCAACGGAATCGGTTCGCCGCGTCCTGCCATGTGAATATACGCCCCATAAAACCGCCGTGCATCCTCTTTCAAACGCGAGCCGTAGCCACCCGCAGGTTGTTTTGAGCCGTTCGGATAGGCGTATTTACCATTCATGCGTTCCAAATTCATCCCAAAACCAAAGGACGGCATCCCCATTCCGCCGCCGTATTCGATGTGATAGCCGCGTGGAAAATCCATTTTCCGACTGTCCAACCACCACGGCGTGTAAATGTGCATCCCACCCACGCCGTCTTCATTGTACCGTTTTCGGTTCATCAAAGCGGGTACAAAACCGCCGCGACTTGCCCCCGTCGAGTCGTTGAGGTATTTTCCAATCACGCCGCTTGAATTACCCAACCCCTCAGTAAAAAGGCTCGATTTTGAGTTCAACAATAGCCGCGCCGACTCGCAAGCCGATGCGCCTAGAATCACAACCCGCGCCTCGACCGTCACTTCTTGCAGCGTCCGTGTGTCCACATAGGAGACGCCACTGCACAAACCCTTGTCGTCGGTCAACACTTCGCGCACCATTGCCCCATTAATGAGCGTCAAATTACTCGTTTTCATCGCAGGTTTGACCAAGCAAGACGACGCCGAAAAATCTGCATACGCCGAGCAACCCCGACTGCATTGCCCGCAATAAAAACACTGACCCCGCTCATCGTTTATCGGCTTCGTGAGCATAGACATACGTGAAGGAATTATCGGAACGCCGACGTTTTTGGCCGCTTTTTTCATCATCAACTCGTGCAAACGCGGTTTTGGCGGTGGCAAAAAGATGCCGTCGGGTTCGTTTGGCAAGTTTTCGATGCTGCCAAAAAGACCGATTAATTGGTCAACGCGGTCGTAATACGGCTTCAAATCTTCGTAGCCAATCGGCCAATCATCGCCTACGCCCGTGAGCGAACGGCGTTTGAAATCGTCGGGGCCAAAGCGCAACGAAATGCGGCCCCAATGATTCGTCCGTCCGCCGAGCATCCGCGAGCGAAACCAATGAAATTCAGTGCCTTCCTTCGCCGAATAGGGTTCGCCGTCAATTTGCCAACCGCCCCAAGCCGCGTCAAAATCACCAAACGGGCGGGTCGTGCTGGCCCCACGTCGCGGCGATTCCCAAGGATTTTTCATCTGATTGATGTATTTTGGGTCGGCAGGGTCGAAATAACCACCCGCTTCAAGGACGCAGACCTTCAAGCCCGCCCGACTAAGGATGTACGCCGCCATGCCGCCGCCCGCACCTGAGCCGACAATAACTGCGTCGTATTTTTTTGCCTGTTCTTGAATCTGAAAAAGGGCCATTGTGGATTGTGTGAAAGGTGTTAAAATAGGTTTTTCTATAAGTGGGCAAGTTAGGTAAATGCTTTATTTTAAGTCGCTTTTATGGGCAAAAATACATTTTTTGAGCGCAAAATCAACATCTTTTGAAAAAGACAAAAATTAAGCACCCCTCAGTATAAACACTGAAAAAGCCGCTTTGAACAAGTCAAAACAGCTTTTTTTAGATTTAACGTAAGTTCTGAACTTTACTATTGACAATCAAATAAAGTCGTCATTGCGAGGCACGAAGCAATCTTTTCGTTTTAGCAGACTGCCAAGCCTTAGAGATTGCTTCGTACCTCG
>JAYSRS010000291.1:0-1717 GCA_043720935.1 Saprospiraceae bacterium | reverse complement strand
CTTCAACGGTCAGTTTTATTTGGGCAATGCCTTCAATACCGCTCAGTATTTCGAGCGATTGACGCAAGCCTGATTTCACATTCCACGGCAAATCTATTTGCGATAAGTCGCCCGTGACCACGCATTTTGACGTAGGGCCCAAGCGGGTCAGAAACATTTTCATTTGTGGTGGCGTGGTGTTTTGCGCTTCATCCAAAATGATGAAAGCATCGTTCAGCGTCCGTCCACGCATGAAGGCTAATGGGGCAATTTCGATGACCCGATTGGTCATGAATTGCGCCAATTTGTCGGCAGGAAACATGTCGTCCAAAGCGTCGTAAAGTGGGCGCAAATAGGGGTCAACCTTTTCCTTCAAATCGCCAGGCAAGAAGCCCAAATTTTCACCTGCTTCCACGGCAGGGCGGGTCAAAATAATGCGTTTTACCGTCCTGTTTTTCAAGGCACGGACAGCCATTGCGACCGCCGTGTAGGTCTTACCCGTACCTGCGGGCCCTACGGCGAACACAATATCGTGGGTTTCGATGGCATCCACAAGCGTTTTTTGGTTGCGGGTTTTTGCCTTAATTGGCGCACCGTCTTTACCAAAAACGATGACGGCATTGCTCGAACCATTCGATAATTTTGCTTCGTAGGCATTTTCGCCCTTCATCATGTCTTCAACGGTATGCAGGGTCAACTCTTTTTTTTCACGGAGCATGCGCACCATTTGCTCGATTTTGCTTTTCGCTTCTTGCGTTTCAGCTTTTTTCTCGCCTTTTAATTTGAGTTGAGACCCTCTTGAAGTGATGGTAACGTCGGCATAAGCTTTGCGGACGATGTTCAGTTTAGCGTTGTTTTCTCCGTAAAGTTCTACTAAGTCAACGCCTTCGATGTTCAGAATAATTTCGCTCAAACAGTTAAAAGTTTAAAGATTACGGCCAGCGGTTTGATGTTTTTTTGTCAAACATGACTCTTGAAAAGGAATTAAAAATTAAGAATTAGAAAATTAAAATTATGCACGTAAAGCATTGATTATTAATAAGTTATGTTTGAAAAAAATAATTCATAATTTGTAAGTTTAAATTCTTGAAAATAGTTTCTTTTTAGCATTTTGATATTTTGTTCTTAAAAATAAATACTTTCGTTGTACCAAAATCTAAATTTATAGCCAAATTTCTATAATTCAAAGGTCTATGTATTTTTTTTGATGTAAAATAATTATGAAATTTTAATTTTATGATACTGAAAGGTTTAAAAATAAAATTTAGATGTGTTGTGTGTAAAAAAAATCGGTAAAAAATTTTCAAAGGGGGCCCCTCAGTCATGCTTTCAGCTTGATGAAGCCAAAGGCATCATATTTTTACTAAAAAAATGGTTTGTTACGCATTATTTATTTTACGTAAACACATTAATTCTACATTTTTAATTTTTAATTCTTACACAGTGAATCCCTAAATATGCACATCGTAACATTAACGACCGACTTTGGTTTACAAGATTATTACGTACCCGTTTTGAAAGGGGCAATGCTCTCACGTCATACCGAATTGAACTTCGTGGACGTATCTCATAACATCAAAAACCACGACATAGTTCAAGCGGCTTTTGTGTTAAAAAATACGTGGCGCAGTTTTCCCGAAGGCACTATCCACGTGGCGAGTGTCAATAATTTTGGGGGTGAACGGCATCGCTTTCTCGTTATTTTGCATCAAAATCATTATTTTGTAGGCCCCGATAA
>JAYSRS010000290.1:0-1721 GCA_043720935.1 Saprospiraceae bacterium | reverse complement strand
AAAATCCGGGGGTGTGAATCCAATCTAAAACCAATTGGCGATGTTCGGTAGGGACGGCATCTTCGACGAGTTTTCCCGCCAAATCAAGGTCGGTCAGTCGGTAGCCAAATTCATTGTCGTAGCGGTCAACAATCTGTTTAACCGTAAAAGCCATGACATCATCCATGTCAATAGCAACTCTTTGTTTGTTCATTTCTAAAAAATTAAGTTAGTCAAAATATTATGCTTGTTGTTAAAAATTTCAAGTGCTTTTACAAAATTATTTAGAAAATACTGAGGGGTAATAAATCCTATAAAATATTGATTATCAAATACTTACAACTCTCCGAGTGTTTAAAATTCTCGGAGAGTTGCCTCAAATCTCGCGCACGCGTACCGCACGGAAAGCCGCAGGTAAAGCCGCTAAAAAACCAATGCTAATAACGGTGAAACCAACGATAAAAAAATCTTGCATTTTCAAAGCCACGGGATAGCGGTCGGTTGCAAAGCCAGGCGGTAGGGGAATGATGCCGCCGTCGGCTGAAATATGGTATTGGTAAATGCCGATTGCAACGCCAAAACCGATGAATAACCCTAGTAAACACATCAAAATGCCTTCATTTAGGAAAATATTGCGGACAATTTTATCGGTTGCACCCATGCTTCGGAGAATGGAAATGTCCTTTTTTTTCTCCAAAACAATCATCCACAACGCCCCCACCATATTGAAAGCGACGAGCAGAAGCGTCAAACTCAAAATGGCATAACTCATCCATTTTTCGATGTTCATCAATTTCAAAAAGGCTTCGTCTTGCTGATAACGGTCTTTGACGACGAAACCCACCCCAAAAAGCTGCCGAATTTGCACCATTGTGGCGTCGGCATTTTCGCTTTTTTTTAACTGAATTTCCAACGCCGATACTTCATCGGGCGCGTTCAAGATGTGTCGAACAAAGTCAATATTCGTTATAATGTATTGATTATCAAAGTCTTGTTGAATCACAAATGTTCCTGCGGCATAGAGCGCACCCGTTTTGAAAGGTTTTTCAAGCGCACCCGCTTGTTCGCGTCGAGGCATATAAATACTGAGGGGGGTCGAAAAATTGCCTTCGTAAACGCCGAGTTGATTCCGCATACCTGCGCCCAAAACGGCGTAATCGGCTTGCTCGTCAATCGTCTTGTAAACGCCTTCGCGGACAGTCGAATCTATGTGGTTGATGCGGTGAAAATTGTCGTCAACACCCTTCAAAGTGCCGAAGGCTTGGCTTTTATCGTATTGAAAAAAGGCGACTTCTTCAAGCGTTTCGGCCACCCGTTCGACGCCTTTCAATTGACGTAACACATTGATTTTCAAAGTGTCCGCAGGAAATGTTTTGCCTTTGGCCGCAATGATTTTCACGTCGGGATTGAAGTTTGACATCATGCCCGTTATGAGTTTTTCAAAACCATTGAAAACCGATAACACCAACACCAAAGCCGCCGCACCCAAAGCCAAGCCAATGACGGAAATACCCGTAATGACGTTGATGGCGTTCGTTGATTTTTTGGCAAAAAGATAACGCGCCGCTATTTTTAAGGATAAATTCATACTTGTGGGTTTTGGGTTTTGAGTTTCGGGTTTTGAGTGGCCGAGACTTGAAAACCGAAACTAAAACCTAAAATACTGAGGGGTGTAAGTTTTGAGGTATGAGGTATGAGGTGTGAGTTTTGAGGTACGGGTTTTGGGTTTTGAGTTACGCGTA
>JAYSRS010000289.1:0-1723 GCA_043720935.1 Saprospiraceae bacterium | reverse complement strand
ATCGGCTTTATGGTACAGCGCACATTTACGAAATCTTAAAGATTTCGTAAATGTTGGTAATCAACACTTTACGTATTTTATTTTTTATAAAAAACACCCTTGTACCATAAAGCCGATAATTCTGAAATAAATTTTAAAAATTCTCCAAGGGTTTGTAACCCTTGGAGAATTGAACGTTGAAATCTGAAATTTCTTTCTACGCGTTGATAGTTGTCCACAAAAGGTCTTTCAACGGCATCAAATTTTTCTCCGCAACTGCCGAAATAAAGACTGTTTCGAGTCCTTCGGGCAAATCAGGAACCATCATTTCTTGAATTTCATCGTCAATCAAATCACATTTTGTAATCGCCAAAACGCGGGGTTTGTGCAACAATTCTTCGTTGTACAAAGCCAATTCGTTGAGCAAAATATCGTATTCGGCCTTAATACCGCGCTCCGTATCGCATGGAATCATGAATAAAAGGACTGAATTTCGTTCGATGTGCCGTAAAAAACGGAGCCCCAAACCTTTGCCCAAATGCGCATCTTCGATAATCCCTGGAATATCGGCCATAACAAATGAGCGATAATCACGATACGCGACGATGCCTAGATTTGGCACAACGGTCGTAAATGGATACGCCGCAATTTCGGGTTTTGCCGCCGAAACAGCCGCTAAAAGCGTTGATTTTCCTGCATTTGGAAAGCCCACAAGACCAACATCTGCCAAGATTTTCATTTCTAAAACCATCCATTTTTCAATTTCATCCTCCCCAGGCTGTGCGAAACGGGGTGTTTGGTTGGTCGAAGTCTTGAAAAAAGCGTTGCCCATGCCGCCACGACCGCCTGGCAGAAGGATGCGTTGTTCGCCGTCCTGCGTGATTTCAAACATGATTTCACCCGTTTCAAAATCCTTAGCGACCGTTCCAAGCGGGACTTGCAGAATAATATCCTCGCCGTCCGCCCCTGTACAGTTGCCGCCTAAGCCCATGCCACCACTTTGTGCGTAGATGTGTTTACGGTATTTCAAATGCAACATTGTCCACATTTGAGCATTACCACGCAATATAATATGACCACCACGTCCACCGTTGCCACCGTCGGGGCCACCTTTGGTGATGTATTTGGCGCGGTAAAAATGGGCTGAACCCGCGCCGCCTTTGCCCGACCGACACATCAATTTGACGTAATCAACGAAATTTTCCATGAATTTTTATTTGTAAAGACGACGCTTGCCGCCTACGATTTGCCGAATATTGTTAAAAACGGCGCAAAGATAGGAAAAAACAGCACTTTTTGTGTTTTATACTGAGGGGGTACTTACATTTGAAAAATTACCTTTTTGTAAATGTTTTTCAATGAAATTGTTGCATCAAGCAACGTGATTTTATCTTCCAATTTGGAATAAGTGGTTGATTTCCAAGTATCTAAGCTATTAATTCGACTATATACTTCTACGCTTGGCTTGTTTGGTTCGATAAAAACGATGTGCTTTAAGGTCGGTATCAATTGATAGCAATCCAATTTTTCCGTTAAATCAAATTTTTTTGTCGAAGGAGAGAACACCTCAACGATAACGGCTGGATTTTGACTAGCCGTTTTGGTTTTTTCGTAATGATATTCTTCCAAATCACCCGCTATTACGTGGACATCAGGCTCGTAAATATTGCCACATTGGGCAGCATAAATGGGCCGATTACTCCTAAAAACTTCATGATTGTCTTCTTCTAAACGACTACGAAGA
>JAYSRS010000288.1:0-14411 GCA_043720935.1 Saprospiraceae bacterium | reverse complement strand
TTTAGCAGACTGCCAAGCCTTAGAGATTGCTTCGTACCTCGCAATGACGACGTTTTTCAATTTTAATTTTGAGGTAAACTATTGATAATCAAAGCGTTTAATCCAAGAACTGCATCGAAAAAGTTATTAATTGAAAGGCAATTCAATTGTATCGCCGAATTTCAAATCGTCTTTTTTCGGCTCGACGGACGTTTCAGACGTCGGCGGAGGCGTTTTTACTGAGGGGTCTTCTTGGGTGATGACTTCTCTAATATCCAACAGTTTTTGGTCGCTCAATCGGTTGCCCAAGGCTTTCCACCCTTTTACGTCAATAAATTCTGCCAAACTGACTTCGCCGCCTTCTACTTTTTTCGACCCCATTTTTAGCCAATAGGTAATGCGTGGATTCGGTTTCACGCTTGCGAACAACATCACTGATTTTTTATGGTCAGTAATAAATGAATATTTTTCACCATGCTTTGTTGTATCAATTTTGAAGCGTTTGACCATCGTCAATTCTTTGTTACCGTCGTAATGCACGGCAGAAATGACCGTTTCGCTGTCTAAACGACCGATGTGCAAAATCTCCGCGAGTTCAAAATGCTTCACGGGGTCCACTTCGCAGGTTTCGTAGCTGCCATTTTTATAGACAATCAACACCGCATGACCGTCAAATTCGCCCAAATATCTGCCGCGCTCGTTGATGTTGAGTCGGCCTGTGATGTCGTCGAACCACCATTTTTTTGCCCCCAAAGTTGACTTACCAACCGTCTTTTGTTTGACCTCACGAACGGGGAATTTAGTGACGATATTCCCTTGCGAACCGCGTCCTTTGATGGCTAATTCGGCGAAATCGAAGTCAAAACGCTTGATTTTTGCCGTCGAACTTTGGCTCAATTGAACGCTAACGGTTTCAGATTCGCCGTTTGGATTGGCCGAAAAATACAAGACTTTTGAGTTCACATTGCCTTGCGTCAACTCGTAATCCGTTGCCCGAATAATCGCCGTGACATTAAAACGTTTGGCATACGCAACGCCCGTTTTGCCATCGAGGTACAGGAAATTGTAGGTCGTCCGTTCATCGGCTTTTTTCCAAACAGCTACGTGAATCAAGTTCTTACCGACAAACACCTTATCGGCTGCCCGAACCACTTGAAATTTGCCGTCTTTTCTGAAAACAATAATGTCGTCAATGTCTGAACATTCGCACAAAAATTGTACTTTTTCGTCTTTTTTCAAGCCCGTTCCAACGAAACCATCTTCATAATTGACAAATAATTTGGCATTGTTCGCCACGACTTCGGTTGCTTGAATGGTATCAAAAACGCGGATTTCAGTCTTGCGCTCGCGCCCTTTTCCGTATTTTTTCAGTAGATTTTCATGGTATTTGATGGCGTAATCGTTCAGATTTTCAAGGTCAAAAACCACTTGTTTGAGTTCTTCCAACAAACGATTCATGTACTCATCGGCTTCAAAAGTGTTGTATTTTGAAATCCGTCGAATCTTAATTTCCGTCAAACGCACCACATCTTCCTCGGAGATACCCCTCAGTAATTGAACGCGGGAATCGCTTCGAGGCTTGCCTTCCGTGGGTTCGCGGACGTATTTCCGCAATTCCGTAGGGATAATCTCCAAAACTTGTGCGAAACTCTCGGCATCTTCAATTTTTCGATAGATTTTCTTTTCAATAAAAATCTTTTCTAAACTCGACGCGTGCCATTTTTCTTGCAATTCTGCTTTCCGAATTTCAAGTTCTTGGCGCAGCAATTCCTTGGTTTGTTCCGTACAAACCTTTAAAATATGGTTAACATCAACAAAATGTGGCTTGTTGTCAATAATCAAACAAGCATTTGGCGACAACGACAATTCGCAATCCGAGAAGGCGTACAGCGCGTCCATCGTCACATCGGGCGAGACGCCAGGCTGCAAGTCAATCACAATTTCAACATCTTTGGCAGTTTGGTCAACGACTTTTTTGATTTTGATTTTACCTTTTTCTGCCGCTTTCAAGATGGATTCCACGAGGTCGCCCGTCGTTGTTCCGTAAGGTATTTCCTTGACGAGCAATTGTTTTTTATCGGCAGAAATTTGAATTCTGGCTCGCGCTCTGATTTTTCCACCGCGTTTTCCACCGTTGTAGTTTGTCACGTCAATCATCCCTGCGGTTTGGAAGTCGGGCAAAATATTCGTCGAACGACCCCTCAGTATTTCAATGCTCGCTTTAATCAATTCGATAAAATTATGCGGCAAAATCTTAGTCGAAAGCCCGACCGCAATCCCTTCAACGCCTTGTGCCAACAACAGCGGAAACTTCATCGGTAACGCCACAGGCTCGCGTTTCCGTCCGTCGTAGGTCATTTGCCAATTTGTAGTTTGATTGTTAAACGCTACTTCCAAGGCAAACGGCGTCAAACGTGCCTCAATATAACGCGGTGCTGCCGCCGAGTCGCCCGTTCTGATGTCGCCCCAATTGCCTTGACAATCAATCAACAATTCTTTTTGCCCCAAATTCACAAGCGCGTCGCCAATCGAAGCGTCGCCGTGCGGGTGATACTGCATGGTTTGCCCGATGATGTTCGCCACTTTGTGATAGCGTCCGTCGGTCATCTCGCGCAAGGCATGAGCAAGGCGGCGTTGAACAGGTTTCAGCCCGTCCTCAATCGCAGGAACGGCGCGTTCGAGAATCACGTAAGAGGCGTAATCCAAGAAATAATTTTCGTACATATTGCCCAACGTAATCACATGATCGCCGTTGCCGTCAATACCTGCGTTCCCGTTTTGGGGCTTATCGGTGTTTCTTTTTGCCATTTTTTTCTTGAAAAATTGAGTAAATTAGCTACAAACTGTCAGCACTAGCTACAAGCCCTTAACTTACAGGTAGTAGCTTGTAGCTAACAGCTTGCCGCTTTCAACGCGCAAAAGTAAACGTTTTTATGTTTTATTTAAAAACATTTTGTTTTTTATTTTTTAAAACAGAAAACGTAGTGGTGATAATATTTAATATTGCATGAAAAAAGCCTTGAAAACGCGTGTTTTCAAGGCTTTTTCAATAAAAATACTGAGGGGGTGCATCAGCAAAGTACGGCTTCTGTTTGGCGCGTTCGTTCCCATTCAGAAACAATAAATTGCGTCATTTCAAGCAAAATAGAAGGCGGTAATTCGGGATTGTAATCTTTTACTAAGGCCGAAAGCACATCTTTCAGTTGCCCGTCGGGATGCGCTTTTCTGAATTGATGCATCTCGTATTTCGTAAGCGTTTTCAAGCTATTTCTATATTTTTCCTTGAAAAAAACAGTTTTAGAAAATGTCGCCGTTCTTAAAATATCGGCCTCCGTCATTGGGCTAAGACCTATCAACGCGTGTTGTTTTTCAACATCTGAAATATTATTTTCTTTTTCCATTAACTGAATGTTCAAGTCTTCGTAACGACGCATAGCGAGGACTGTATTTCTGCTTTTTTGACTGTAACAAATTCTAAAAAATATAGAAATCTGGGACAACTCATTCGGTTAGAAAAAATCAACAATAGTATTCAAATAGTTGATTTTCAAAGCGAAGACTTACGTATTGCTAACGAAAACGATATAGATTTAAGATAATGTCAAGAATTAAAGCGTTGATTCACACATGGTTAGCCTGGCAACAAACACCTGGCACGCCACTCGGAAAAGCAATCACAACGCGCTACTTAGCGACTGAAAATACCGAGATTTCGGACAGGTTTATCAATTGGGTTACGCGCTTATTTGTAGATTTATATATTATTTAAAAATATACTTTATTAAAAAAGCCTTGAAAACGTCCATTTTCAAGGCTTTTTCAATAAAAATACTGGCGGGCGTGTCAAAAAATATTTCGTTCTTTTGGCGCGTACACTACCGTTTTGCCCTAAAAAAATCTTTAATCAAGCCACTCGCTTCGTCTTGACAGAAGCCCATTTCCACCTTCGTTTTAGGGTGCAACAATTTTTTTCCGAAACGCATAAAGCCGCGTTTGTCATCACTTGCGGCATAAACAAGTCGCCCGAGTTGCGCCCATGCCAAAGCCCCTGCACACATCACACAAGGTTCTAGCGTCACATATAAAACGCACTCATCCAAGTATTTACTGCCTAAATATTCTGCCGCCGCCGTCAACGCAATGATTTCGGCATGGGCCGTCACGTCCGACAAGCGTTCGGTCAAGTTGTGTCCGCGTGCAATAATGCGGCCTTCGCAAACAATGACCGCACCGACGGGAACTTCGCCCGCTTCGCCCGCTTTTCGGGCTTCAGCAAGGGCTTGTTGCATGAAATAAGAATCTGTCATAAATGAGTTATGAATGATGAGTTATGAATGATTTACATACTTACGATACATGGGCCACTGATTAAACAGATTACACTGATTTACACTGATTTACACTGATTTTTTTCTAGGAAATCACAAGGAAATCGGTCTAATCTACTTAATCAGTGGCTCGCGTATCGTAGTATGTAGGCGGTAATTGTTACCATCATAACTATTTGAAAATGAATTAATTAGAAAAATAAACCCCTCAGTATTTTAGGCTTTTTAGGCTATAAAATGTGCTTTTAAGCTAGTGAGGGTCGCAAAATTAGGCAAAAAAAAATGTCTCGACCTAAATTACTTAGGTCGAGACATCTAACAACAAATTATAATCCCATGAACATATATCGTAAGCCGTATTCGGCTAAAATATCTTTGAAAAATCAAGGAAAGTGTTTGAAAAATCAGCAATCGTCCCAATGTTTCTAAAAACATCGGGACGATTTATCCGACAACAAATTATAATCCCATGAACATATATTTTAAAGCTCTTATACAGCTTTTAAATCTCTTTGAAAAAAATCAGCCAGTCGTCCCGTTTTTCTAAAAAAAATCGGGACGACCACCCGACAGCAATTTATAATCCCATGAACATATACTTGTGTAGTTTCATTCAAAATGTCTGTCTTTCTTTTGATGGTACAAAGGTGCAGTAAGAAAAAACACTGTGCAAGAACAAAAAAGGGGCATTGTGAAAACTGATTTACTCTATTTTGGAAAGAAAAGGCTTGAATTTTTTTTATAAAAAAATTTAAAATATTGATAATCAATTGTTTATGTAGATAAAAAGATTGGACGTGAATATATAGTTGTGAAAAATAAATTTTTTTATGTTTCATTTTTATTTTAAAAAAAAGTGAAAAAAAAATTAAAAAAAGTTTTTGGTGCGCGAAAAAGAATCAAAACAGCCTAAAATCGCTGTTTTCACGGATTTAAAAAATCAATATTTCTTTTCAGCCCTTCAAACTTTGTGCGCTTGACGGCAGATTTTTTGAAGACTTCCCTGAAAACATCGGCGGTAATGTCGCGCCACTCTTCGCGGGACATTGTGAGGAGGTCGGGATGCGGCTCAAATTGTGGCTCATTGTGGGGCGTCGAAAACCGATTCCACGGGCAAACCTGCTGACAGATGTCGCAACCAAACATCCAACCTTCCATTTTGTCTTTATACTGAGGGGGTAGTTTTTCGTCGCGTAGTTCGATTGTTAAATACGAGATACATTTTGAGCCATCCATAAAATAGCCTTCGGGCGAAATTGCTTCCGTCGGACAAGCGTCAATGCAACGGCGGCACGTACCACAATAGTCTTTCATCGGCGTATCGGAGGTCAGTTCCAAGTCCAAAATCAGTTCGGCGAGGAAAAAATAAGAACCCCGTTTGGGATGAATCAATAAAGTGTTTTTGCCGACCCAGCCCGTACCACTTCGCCGCGCCCAATCACGTTCCAAAACGGGAGCAGAATCCACGAAAGCACGACCGCTGACTTCGCCAATTTCGTCAGAAATAAAGTTTAATAATTGCCGCAATTTATCTTTTACGACATTGTGATAGTCTGCACCGTAGGCGTATTTTGAGATTTTAGGCGCGTCAACATCCGTTTGTTCAGCCTCTGTGAAGTAATTGTAGGTCAACGAAATGACGGATTTTGCGCCATCAACGAGTTGTCGCGGGTCAATCCGTTTGTCAAAATGATTGGCCATATACGCCATTTTGCCGTGCAAATTGCCGTTTAGCCATTTTTCAAGCCGCCGCGCTTCTTCGTCCATCCGCTCCGCACGGGCGATGCCGACAAACTCAAAACCTAATCGGTGGGCTTCTGCACGTATTATATCAGTGTGTTTTTGAATCACGTATTGTTTTAATTTATTTTCTTGAGAAGGGGGATTTTACTGAGGGGGTATCTATAAATGTCTGGCCGATAAATTTTTGCTACACACAGAGTTTACAGAGAACACGGAGTTTCCTTCTGAATGACAAAAAAGCTCCGTGTTCTCTGTAAACCCTGTGTGAAACCTATTGTTTCACAAAAAGCTCTCGTGTAAAAAAGCTATATCCGACGCCTAAATCAACCAGATTTCCGCGCCTTCCCCCCTTAAAATTGACCCAATTAACGGCAAAATGTAAACGAATGGCTTGCGTATTCAATCTTAGCGTACCAAAATCATTGTTTGCTTTTTGACGCCGAATGATGTCAATAGAGCCGCCCAAAGTGGGTAGAAAAGAAACGATTGAGGGACTTGTTTCGTAGCTATCAGATGTCAATAAAAGAAAATGCGTATTGAAGCCAATAAACGGCGTAAAAATCAACCGTTGCTCTTGCACAAGCCTGTATGATAGGAATAAACCGACGCTGTGCAAAGCAATCGAACTGTCTTTGTCCCAAAAAACAGCGTCGTAATCAAAATTTTTTCGCACCCGCGACCCGCGCAATGTCCCCGCGAGACTGCCGCCCCAACGGTCTTTGAAAACGTCAATTTGTCCACTCAATTGAACAAGCGGACGGATATAACGGTTGAGTTGTTCGGTTGGAACGGTTGCCCCGATATGCGCTGACAAAACGGCATAAGGACGTTTTTTATCCACAAATTTGACCAATTCGCTTGCTTTTTGCGTTTTTACAAGGCTATCGAGTTGGTCGTAGGCTTGTTCATCTTTATAAATTGACGGATAAGCACGGTACAAAACGGCCAATTTCATGGGTCGCCAAATAGGTGGGAAGCGACAAATTTTTGCAAAAACGTACAAGGCTTCGGCGTCAATTTCGGGCGTCACGGGGTCAATAATTTCTAAATCATAGACGTTGCCAAGCGTATCAATCGTAAAACCAATCACGCCTTCGCCGCCTTTTTCGCTCTCCAACGAGGCCGCTGGAAAAATAAATTCTTTGAGAAAGGCCGCTTTAAACGCGTTAATACCGCCTTCAAATTCAGGCAGGCCGTCGCTCGGGTCGAGCCTCGGTGGCGTCAGTGTATCAGCATAACGGGCAATCGCACGAACGCCGTTGCGGCTTTGTGCGGTTATAATTTGAGGGAAAAGAAAGGAAAGAGTAAGCAGTAAAAACGCCTTTTTCATGTGTGATGTTCTAGTATTTTTGATGTAAAAAAGGCGTAAATTTAAGTGCTTTGACGATATTATTTAGAAGAAATACTGAGGGGTGTCAAACTTAACAGTTTTGAAAAATTGCAAGATTTGACAACTTTTAAGAAGTTATCAAATCTATAACAAACTAATAATCAACTACTTACAACTTCATTGGTTCTATCCACTCAACTCTGTGTCCTCCGCGAACTTCGTGTAAAACCAAAATTACGGCTCAATTTTCTCCACCGCGTGGCCGCCAAATTCGTTTCTCAACGCCGCCACAACCTTCCCTGTAAACGTGTCATCTTGCAAAGAACGGTAGCGCATCATCAACGACAACGCGATGACGGGTGTCGGCACACCCAAATCCAAAGCTGTTTCGAGTGTCCATTTGCCTTCGCCCGAGGCGTTCATGCGTCCGCGAATCGTGGCCAATTTAGGGTCTTTTGAAAACGCATTTTCCGTCAATTCCATTAGCCAACCACGCACGACTGAACCGTGATTGAAAAGACTGGCAATCGCTTGAAAATCAAGGTCAAAGCCGCTTTTTTCAAACACTTCAAAGCCTTCGGCAATCGCTTGCATCATGCCGTATTCGATGCCATTATGCACCATTTTGACAAAATGCCCGCTGCCAACTGCGCCCGTGTGTAGGTAGCCATTTTCAACGGAAATGTCTTTAAACACGGCTTCTACGCGTGAAAATGCCGCTTTTTCGCCGCCAATCATCGTGCAAGCCCCGTTCCGTGCGCCCGATGTGCCGCCCGATGTGCCGCAATCGAGGTAATGAACGCCTTGTGTTTTCAAGTCTTCGGCGCGTCGAATCGAGTCTTTGTAGTTGGAATTGCCACCATCAATCACCAAATCATCGGCATCGAGGAGTGGTTTCAATTCGGTCAAAACGGCATCTACCAAATGCCCTGCGGGAATCATGAGCCAAATCGCGCGGGGTTTGTTGAGCGCACGGGCAAGTTCGGCGAGGCTTGTGACACCCGTCGCGCCTTCGGCTTTTATTTTTGTAATCAATTGATTGTCAATATCATACGCGACGACTTGATGCTGATGTTGCACGAGATTTTGAACCAAATTAAACCCCATTTTGCCGAGGCCAATAAATCCGATTTGCATGATGCTTGCTGTTGAAGTTAATTAAAAATACGCTGTGTTCTCTGCGAACGCTGCGTGAAATCCAAGGCCCGATATTCAGCCCATGAATGCACGGTGTCGTTTGGCAAAGCAAAGCCGCAATGACCGCCTACTTTTGGTGTTTCCAAATGTATAAACG
This sequence comes from Saprospiraceae bacterium, assembly GCA_043720935.1. Taxonomy (GTDB): domain Bacteria; phylum Bacteroidota; class Bacteroidia; order Chitinophagales; family Saprospiraceae; genus JAAFJT01. The sequence goes on along the minus strand of JAYSRS010000288.1, from coordinate 5,737 downwards.
CATGATTTTCAGCGAGTTGTACGGGCAAGCATTCGGGTGAGAGCATCGGGTCATTCTGCGCTTGAACGATGAGTGTTGGGATGCGTAATTTGTGGATAAAATTGAGAGCCGAGCCTTTTTCGTAGAAATCTTCGAGGTTGTCGTAGCCATTTATTTTGACAAAAAACAACTCTTGTTCGGCTTCCCAAGTTTTGGCGGCGTCAACTTCAGCGCGGCTCAAACGGTCGGGAAATGCCTCTGCTTTGGCTTTTACTTTGGGCAAAATGCCTTTTTGAAACCGATTTTTGTAGAGCCAACGGCTTGGAAAATCCAAAACAGCGATTGATGTCTTCATTTCGAGCGGCGCGCTGAACGCAATGACCGTGGATACTGAGGGGGGCTGTTTTTCAGCCGCAAATTTCAAGGAGACATTGCCACCCATGCTGTAACCAACTAATATAATTTCATCGTAATTTTTGCGCCTAAGTGCTTGATTCACAACCTGTTCGATGTCGCCAATGTCGCCGTGATTGTATAATCTGAAATGACGATTCATCTCGCCCCCGCAGGAGCGACAGTTCCATGCAAGGACATCAAAACCGTTGTTAGCGAAAATTTTGGCCGCGCCTAAGATGTAAGGTCGCGTCGAATTGCCTTCCAAACCATGCGTCAAGATAACGAGTCGGCGGCTTTGTCGGTCAATCCAATCCAAATTCACAAAATCGCCGTCGGGCAGCGTCAGCCGTTCACGCTCGTAGGTAACGCCTGCCACTTTGCGAAATGAAGGAATAATGGTTTGTAAATCGCCGTTGAATTGCCAAAAAGGGGCGCGGCGATGCGTTGAATGTTTGATAAAAGGCATTTGTTGTTATTGTACGCTTGAAAATTTCACTTTGGTGTCGGGCTTCATACCCATCAAACCACTCGTTATAATAGTATCGCCGACTTGAATGCCGCTCAGAATCTGAATTCTGGCATCCGTCCGAACGCCAACTTCAACAGAAACGACCTTCGCTTTACCGTCTCGGGCCACGAAAACTTGTTGTCCTTTCAAAACGGGAACAATGGCTTCGGTCGGAATCATCAAGGCATTGCCAATTTCTTTTAGGCTAAAATCAACCTTCACAAACGCGCCTGGCTTGAGTTTGCCGCTTGGATTTTGCGCCGTTGCGCGAATTTTCAAACTGCGTGTGATGGGGTCAATTTGATTGTCCATCGCATACACTTTTCCTGTATAGCGTTCGGGCGACCCCTCAGTAGTAAACGTAATTGTTTCACCCACTTTGACTTGGCTTGAATATTTTTCGGGAACGGTAAAATCCACTTTGATAGGGTTTAAAATCTGAATATTAGCCACTTGACTCGACGCGTTGATATATGACCCTAACGAGACGTTCCGCAAACCAATGACGCCCGAAAAGGGGGCTTTTAGTTCTGTTTTAGCGATTTGGGCTTGTGTCACTTCAAGGTCGGCGCGGATATTATTCATCTGATTTTCGACCACGTCGTATTCGTCTTGCGAGACGCCTTTTATATCCAATAATTTCTTCAAACGTTGCGCGCTTTGTTCTGTCAAACGTAGTTGCGCGTTCAATTTTTTAACTTGGGCTTGCAAATCTTCGTCGTTCAGTTTTATCAATAATTGGCCTTTTGAAACCGATTTTCCTTCGGAAATGTTCAATTTGACGATTTTTCCTGCCACTTCGGGCTTCAAATCCACCATTTCGGAGGCCGTAACGCTGCCCGTGGCAAAAATCTTATTGTCCAATTTTTCAGATTTGACCACAAAGCCCATCACGCCCGTAGCGGGTGCGCCACCGCCTTTTGCCCCTGCGGCGGCGGCGTTTGCACCACCTATTTGCGGCATTTCTTTGGTCAAGTACTTGATTTTCACGAAGGCAAGTAAGGCCACAAAGGCGATAAAAATGCCAATACGAATGAGAAGTTTCATATAAATGTATGAGATGAAAAAGTAGAGTAAAAAACGTTATCAGTTAAATATTTGAGCAAAGTTAGCAAAACGGACGCGGTTCACGTCGAGAATGTTGAGGTTTCGACATTCGGCCATTTTTCCCGACAAAACCAAATAGCTTAATACGTTTTTTGACGCCTTTTTGTAACACATAAAGACACAGGACGCCTAGTTTTTCTCTTTTTTACTGAGGGGGTACTTTTTGATACACCAAAATTGAAAACGCATATTTATGTTGTTCGTCGGCGTCAAAATCGGTTTGTTCGATTAATGTAAAATCATTATCTGAAAACGTAGGAAAAAACGCATCGCCTTCAAATTCAGCATGAACGAGCGTTAGAAAAATTTTATCTGCACGGTTAATAATTTGCTCAAAAACCGAACCACCGCCGAGGATAAAAACGCGCGTAAATCCTTGTCTTTCAACCAATTGCAACGCGTCTTTTAAATTATTGGCACGCTGAAAACCCGTTTCTAAAGGGAAATTTGCTTGGCTTGTCAGCACAATATTTGGCGCATTCGGCGAAGCAATGCGGTCGGGTGTATCGTAACTTTTTCTACCCATTATCATCGGAATACCGTCGGTGACGCGGAACAGGTTTTCCCAATCTTTGGGCAAATGTCCCCATGGTAAGCGGCCTTTGTGGCCAATAACGCGGTTTTCGGACATAGCCGCAATCAAATTAATCGTCATTTGTTGATGTATTGAACAGTAACGCGACTTTAAAGTCGCGCTATATGTGTGGTTGAACAATTACTTTTTTGTTAAACATTCGTGAACGTTTTGTAAAAATGCTTGATTCTCACATTAAATATAAAACTTTGCGCCTCAACTTAATCAGAAAATAAATTCCCTATTACGTTACTATTTTTTGAACAACACGATACCGATTTACAAACAATTCATTTAGCCAACAATTTTCCTTCGTCTGACATCCCATGTTGAATTTTTCACAAGGTTAATTAATTGATTGTCAAAATTTTACGAAAAAAGTAAACCAATTTGACAATTTCAAAACAAGGCTAAATCGTATGAAGAAACTCATTACGCTTTCATTTTTCTGTTGCATTTCCTCATCCATTTTCGCCCAAATGTTCGTCGAAGTCGGCGCAACATTGCAACAATTGAGCGTCACCCGCAAAGAATCGCCTGGCCTAAGTGCCGTTGCCGAACTCATTACGATTAGCGGCGGCAATCCCGACGGCACGTTGCCAAAAATGATTACGTCGCGCATCATTGCGCCTAAAATCAGCGTCGGCTACCGCTTGCCTTTCGAGGAAATGAACGTTTTAGTATCAGTTGGCACGAGTCAAGATTTTAGCAATTCTTTCCGTTTGCGCGGGTCAGCATCGGTCGGCGGCAACACCTATCCTTATCCTGAAAGTTTTAGTGCGCGGGTGCGTGCTTACAAAACCTTGAAAACGGGTTTAAGTTTTGGCGGCGAATTTTGTTTCGATAATCAGACCTCCGAAACCATCTTGAACAATAGCAATCTGACCCCGACCGTCAAGGGTTTACTGAATCAAATAAGTAAAGACATTAATCTATTAGGCAATGGCGTTACGCGCAGTATGCAACTCAACGCCCTTGTCGGTTGGCAAATCACGAAGGAACAATTTGAGTTTGGGACGTTCGGTTTGGTCGGTTTGGTAGGCAGTGGTTTTGGTTTTCAAGCCGATTTTAAGGTGCGGTATTATTTTGGAGAAAGGTGAGAGAGAGTATAAAAAGAAAATTAAAACGCCGTTTTTTGCTTGAAAATGAGCAAAAAACGGCGTTTTTACTGAGGGGGTGTTACCAACCGTTGACCGCTTATTTTTTCGTTAACAACCCCTTATATTTGGTCGGGTCATTGAGCAATTTTATGGCCGATTCAATTTCTGCATCGTTCCGCAAATTCATTTTTATCATCCCTTTTTCAAAGTAATAACGGGAAATGATTTCGTTCTCAATTTCGTGAACAATTTCGGCTTTGTGCTTCTGCACATCGTTCTTTTTGTCGGCCAAAACCTTCGATTCTATAGCCATCAATTCACTTTCAATTGCGGCATATTTTTCTTTTTTCGCTTCTTCGCGGAGCTTTTTAATCAGTTTTTCACTTTCCGAATCGTATTGAAAATTGCGCTTAGCGAGGAAGGCCACGAAGCCGTCGAAATCGTCAAATTTGAATTTTTCGGGTGCGTCAATTGTGGGATTTTTCAAGGCAAATTGCGTCACATAGTCGAAAATAAGGTACTTTTCTTGCAACGTTTTCATCAAACCCAAGTCTGCTGCTTTGTCAATCGCCACGTCGGGACGAATGCCGCCACCGTCTAAAACGGGGCGTCCTGCCTTCGTTTTGAAGACTGCACGGAGCGAATCGGGCAACTCAACGGGCTTACCATTTTCGTATTTGACGGCTTGAATGCAACGGCCACTTGGAATATAATATTTGGCGGTCGTGAGTTTCAATTTAGAATTATACCCTATATCCCGCATATTTTGAACCAACCCTTTGCCGTAGCTGCGTTGGCCCATCACGACGCCACGGTCGTAATCTTGCAACGTGCCACTCACAATTTCAGACGCCGACGCCGTGCCTTTGTCAACCAAAACGACAATCGGCATTTGCTCATCTACTGAGGGGTTCAGCGTTTTGAAACTTCTGTCCCAATCAATCACTTTGCCCTTCGTCGTGACGACCATTTCGGATTTTGGAATCCAAATATTGCAAATATTGACGGCTTCGTTCAACAAACCGCCGCCATTTCCGCGCAAATCGAAGACCAACGACTTCATATTTGGGTTTTCCTCTTTGAGTTCTTTAAACGCTTTTTCGACGTTTTCACCTGCATCCCGCATGAAAGTTGTCAAAACAATGTAGCCCGTTTTGTCGTCTAACATACCAAAATAAGGCACATTTTGTTCGGTCACTTCGTCGCGTTTGACCTTGATTTTCAGGGTTTTATTGCTGCCGTCGAGTTGCGGACGGGCAATAGTCAACTCCACTTCGGTAGCAGGTGCACCTTTCAGAATGTCGCCGACTTCATCTACCGAGCGGTTCAGCGCGTTTTTGCCGTCCACCATCAAGATTTTGTCCCCTGCTTTCAAACCCGCTTTTTGGGACGGCGAGCCTTCAAAAATATCCGTAATAAAAACTGTTTCGCCAACTTTGTCGAACGACGCCCCGACGCCGTTGTACTTGCCTTCGGTGATGTAGCGGTAGCCCTCAATGTCACTTTCAGAAATGTAATTGGTGTAAGGGTCGAGCGAATTGAGCATCGCATCCACGCCCGTTCGCATGAGTTTTGACGGGTCAACATCATCCACGTAGTAGGTGTTGAGTTCCTTGTACAAGGTCGTGAAAATTTCAATATTTTTTGAAATTTCAAAGTATTTACCGTGGTCGGCTCTGTTATTAGCCGCGATAAATAGGAAGGCGAATAGGCTGAATATCAGCGCATTACGTTTTTTTTGAATGGTCATTATGAATTTATTTTTTTGAATTTCGAGTAATAATAGGTTTTGAGTTTTGAGTTGCGGGTTTTGAGTTTTGGACAAAACGAACCCTTCAAAACATGAAAATACTGAGGGGGTAGTTTTGAGTTTTGAGTTACGGATTTTGAGTTTTGAGTTTTGAGTTTTGAGTTTTGAGTTACGCGTAACTCAAAACCCGTAACTCAAAATTCAAAACTTAACCTTAGTAGTCCTTCACATTAATGCTGTCGGTTAGATTCCATCTTAGGAAGATTCCTTCAATCTTCCTAAGATTTGGATTTCAGCAGAATCTTAGGAAGATTGAAGGAATC
>JAYSRS010000287.1:0-4829 GCA_043720935.1 Saprospiraceae bacterium | reverse complement strand
AAAAATGGTGTTTTTGCGGCAAAAGATTTAGGAAATTTGCAAAATTTCCTAAATCTGACACCCCCTCAGTATTTTGCGACATAAAGCCGATAATTCCGTAAATATTTTCTTTTAACTAAATCTTAAATTCGTTTTTAACATGAAAATTCAAGTCTCAAGTCTCAAGGTTAATTCTCTGCCTAATCGTTAACTTGCCCATTTTCTTTTTTTCTTGCAAAAAAGAAGTGTTGCCGAATATCGGCACAACCAACATTAAGGAAGAAGAATTGGTTAAAAAACCGATTACCATTCAAGAAGCTAAAAAATGGTTTGAAGAGCAAAAACCATCCAATCAAAGTTCCCTTAATGGTGATAGCAGCTTGTTTCAAGCCGATCCTCGTTGGGCTGACGCTACAACTGCCTCCAGTCAATTAGGTTCAGAATTTTTAGTCGCACCACTTAATCTTGCTTTGACAAATGGACGGTGCGTCTCGCGTTTGCTTGTACGGCGTAATCCGAATGGTGAACTATCAGGGCGTTATTTGCTTTACATACCCGACGAGAACTATCACACTAAATATAAAGGTGTGTATAATCCCAGTAATTTTACAGGAGCCGTTATCTATACCGATTTTTATGGACATTATTCGCATGGGTATAGCCTTGTTAACGGCAGTGTAGTTGGCACAGCAACTGCTGTTCAGAATAGTGGTAGGGGAAATGCACATTCAAGGACTTGTGTTACTGTCACGCTATGTGTTCCTGTACTTGTATTAACGGGCGGTGAGCGTTGTTTCGACGTGATTTATTGTTTCGGGACTAATGGTAGTAGTGGTGGGAGTCCTACACCAGGTGGATGGAATGACTCCCCCAATCAAGGGACTGCAAGCAGTAGTAGTTCTGGCAGTAGTAACTCTGGCGGTGGGTCAACTTGGGGTAACAATCAACCTGCTGTTGTATTAGGGGAATTGACTAATGAAGCAAGACAATTTCTAACAGCCAAAGGGTTTACCTCTAATGATATGGATTTTGTATCAGGTTTTCCAGATATTGCAGCGCAAATTTTTGACTATTTGGCCATTGATGGTTCGGCAAATGCTGCTGAATTATGCAAATTGCACATCAAAGAATGTACTGAAAATAGTGCCTACAAATTTCAAAACATCCAACAAAAACCGCAGTTAGGAACGGAAGCATGGGCCATGATGTTGAGATTTGATGAAGAGCCTGCTAATCCTAGTGAAATTTTAGTAGCTATTCGTTATCCACAAGCAGCATTGATAGTGCAAGCGAATGCTGAACTAGCAAGACAAGAAACGGTAAGAAGATTTGGCTTAAATGGGACAGATGATAATTCTGACGCATTTAGACATGCCTATTGGAATGCTATCAATAGCGGATCGGCAAATGTTGGGCAAGGGGTTGCTAAAGAGTTTGCCGATGCACATGAAACAGGGGGGAATAATACAGAAATCGCTAGGCAAATGGATTTATTTAACAACGATGTTGGTAGAAATATTGGAAATGGACTGCTTGCAATCCCGATAAGAGACGCCAGATATAGTAATGCTATTTGGGATGCACTAAATAATGGCTTGCTAAGAAGGATTTGTCAACGCGGGGCTTTTGTCATTATTCTCATACCTACAAATCAAACTTGCTAAAATGAAATACCTCCTTTTTTTAGTCCTTCTTGTAGTCATTTGTTCTTGCTTAAATTTCAGAGAATTGACTATTAGTGATTCAAGTAAAGAACAGAATTTCAACTTAACTGCTAATTCTGAAACACCTGGGCAATATACACTTATTGCTAAGGGACAATTAGACGGTGAAGCACAATTAATTGTAGCTTGGCAATCACCTGATGGAAATTATTCTAGGGTTTATCAACTAAAAAACAAAATTGATACTATCATCAAAGATGAGTGGTATCAAAGTACAATGAAGTTGACTTATAAACCTCTTAATATTACAAATGGCGAGTTACTCATTAAGTACAGTATTGATTGAATACGCTGTTTCTAAGAAATCTCGGATGCAATACGTGAGAAATATTAATAAATGATTCAAATATTGAAAAATAGCATTCGAAAATCCTTTTTTGTTCTGATTATTTTGCAAATGTCTTGTAGTTGGCTAGACAAAAAGATAGAAATTACTAATGTGTCAAGCAAACAAGCATTGCATCTTGTTTCTGAACAAGAACATCCAGTTAACTATCAACTCACCATTCAATCTGATATTGATGGAGAAGTGAGCATTCTTCACGGGATGAACGAGGTATTGCGTGTACCCAAAGGAGACAACACAACGACGGTGAGGAACGACCAATACAGCGACACATTGCAGTTAGAATATGTGCCTATCAACGTAACAAAAGGTAAAGTTGTTATTTATTACAACTTTTAGCACCCCCTCAGTATTTGGTATAAAAAAGCCGTTTTTGCTTGAAAATCAAGTAAAAAGCGGCTTTTTTATGCCAAATACTGAGGGGGTGTTTTCAATCATAAATATCCCATTAGATTTGTGATTTTATTGGATTAATTCCAAGACATATATTTTTTACTTTATGCCTAAAAATTACACAATCAATGACTTACATCATTTACGACCTTGAAGCGACGTGTTGGGAAAAACGGCCTGAGGGTTTTATTAACGAAATTATCGAAATCGGGGCGGTCAAATTGGACGAATTTGGGGACGTTTTAAGTGAATTTGACGCCTTTATTCGGCCTAAAATTCACCCTGTTTTGTCGCCGTTTTGTCAATCATTGACCTCGATTTCGCAAATTGAGGTCAATCGAGCCGAGCAATTTCCCCGCGTTATTGAAGATTTTATGGATTGGATTGACATCGAAGGCGATGATTATTGGCTGTGCAGTTGGGGCGAGTACGACAAAAGTCAACTGGTTAAGGATTGTCAGTTGCATGATTTTGGAACGGATTGGCTCAATTTTCACGTCAATTTGAAGGCGCAATACCAACAATTTAAACGTTTACGACAGCCGATTGGCTTGAAAAAAGCCGTCGAACGCGAAGGTTTTGAGTTTACGGGCGTTCATCATCGGGGCATTTCGGACGCTCAAAATTTGGCCAAAATATTCGTCAAACACCTCGACGCTTGGCAATTTTAAAAGTGAAAAGTGAGCAATGAAAAGTGAAAAGTGGCCCCATTTATCACTTATCACTGCTCACTTTTCACTTTCAACGTCTAGGCTTGTCAAAATGGCCAAATTCATGTAGAAAAATGAGCCGATTTTATCCGTTTCAATCAAATCATTGATGAGAATTAAGATTAAAATCGTAACAAAAGAGAGCAAAACGGCCATTGTGGTATGGCGTTGCCAAGCGGAACAGGCTTTATGATAAATTTGCTCCCCCCTCAGTAAAACGTAGAAAATGAGGATAAAAAAGAGGACTGCGCCGACAATCCCTTGTTCAATCGCCATCAAAAGGTAATAACAATGCACCGTCGAGCCGTCGGTGTTGTCACTCACGTAGGTTTTAAAATTCGTAACGGTGTAGCGTTTGTAATTATCGAAAAAATTGTTTGGCCCAAATCCCGTCAGAGGCCGTTCGCCGACCATCCTAAAACCCGCTACCCACCGATAGACGCGCTCCATCGTCGAAATATCTTCTCCTTTCGAGGTCGCTTCCAAGAGGTTATCAAAACTCTGATGGGTAATCGTCCGCTCAAATTTTGGGGCATAATCCAAGTATTTATTTTCACTCGTGATGTAACCCACGAAGCCAATAATCGTGACAATCGCCGCCGCCACAACGTATCTGGTTAATCGCCATTTGACGATAAAATAGTAGCCTAAAGCCCCCACAACCGCCCCGTAAGCTGCTCGCGTAAAGGACAATTGAATGCCCAATAAAAACAGCAATCCGCCCGCAATTAATAGCCTTTGTTGCCAAGAACCCCCCTTCGCCCACGTCAGTCCGAGGCCGATAAAAGGTAGGAAAATGGCAATTGTACACGCATAATTCACGTGATTTCTAAAAAAAGGCTGCATGACGTAGTTGACTTCGTTGAACGAAAAATTCAACGCCGCATGACGAATTATCGTAATGCCGACCGAAATACTGAGGGGTATAAAAATTGTCCAAACAAAGCGTTTGACGTCGGAGAGTTTTTGTAGCATTGCGCCCGTCAAATAATAAAAAGTAACGATATACCACACTTTGGCAAGCATATATTTTGTCGCAATCGCCGTATCAGCTGCGCTCAAAGTAGCGACCGTTGCCCACGCCAAACCGACGATAAGCATGAGCGAAATGGGATGTCTGAAAAAAAGATTTCGGGTATCAGATGTCGAATTTCGGGCAATATCCGATTTCGAATGCGGGGCAGTTTCCGACATCCCAAATCCGACATCCGACATCTTTTCAGTGGTTTTCCTTTGAAAAAGTGTCAAAAAGTAGATAAACATCAAGCCGACGGTGAGTGGTTCGGTGGGTAAATCCGTTCCAAATCCGTTTGGAAATTGGTATTCGACAGAAAAAGGAATGGTCGCTAAAAGGATAAAAAACAGGCTTCGATAGTCGGTTATGGCGAGAAATAGCACCAACAGAACCGCAGGAATCGCCATCGGCAAAGGGCTTTGCACCGCCACCGCCGATAACAAACTGACAACCGTAATAGCCGCAAACAGGCCGTAAGGTTTTTGAGCCAAAAGGGCTTGAAAATGAGGTTTGAAAGCCAAGAGGAAGTTTTGAGTTTTGGGTTTTGAGTTTTGAGTTACAGGTAACTCAAAAAAGTTTTGGGTTTTGAGTTTTAGGTTTTGAGTTATAGTAACTCAAAACTCAAAACTCAAAACCCAAAACTCAAAACCATTAAAGACTGG
>JAYSRS010000286.1:0-14456 GCA_043720935.1 Saprospiraceae bacterium | reverse complement strand
GTTGAAGCCACTTGGAAAAACGCGCTTTTGTTGGTGACGTCGGGTTATGGCCATTTTAGGATTGCTAAAAATCCTGATGTGATTAAACGGATTATCGGGTTTATTTAGTTATAAAAAAAGAAACGGAACGCAGCTTTTACCCTGCATTCCGTTCGTGATTTTGTTTGAAATGTATCTTTTAGTAAAATATTGTGTTGACAATCAAGCTGATAGCTCAATACGTCAACATCATTTTTACTTACTTTTTTTCAAGAAAACGCTGAATTTTTTATCCAATTCCGTACAAATATTTGCAGGGAGTGGATATTTCAAATAGGTAAGGTCATACAGATTACCAGATAGTTTTCTGATAGTCAGCGTCGTGTTAACGCCATAAACCGCGCTGCTAACGTTCACAACTAAATCACCATCTAACGGAATTTTCAAACCATTAGGCTGTTTCAATTCTTTTGAAAACGTCTGCATTGTAAGTACCGAAGCCGAAAGAGCCACAGGCATAGCGAAGTCATAGCTTTCACCCGCAATCAAACCTTTTGCACACGCTTTACCATCAACGATGTTAACCAACGGGGACCAACCACCAAAGGGAGCGTTTGCAGGGGCGGCCATATTGCGATAGTACAATGCAATATTTGAAGGTGTCAAAACGGTATTAACAGCACCACCGCAGAAAGCACTGACGTTGAGATTTGCCACAACACTCTTGTTGGCAGGTAATTTTCCTCTCAAATCGAAAGTGCGGTTGCTGCAAAAATTTTGAGCAGGGCTTGTATATAATAACGTACCAACTTGATTATAGATAAGCAATCTGGTGTTGGTCTTTGTATTCAGAATAATAAAGTCGCTAGTCAATGTTTGTCCAGTTCCCAATGTTGATTCACCGCCATTATAGATAATATTCGCATTATTGGCGTTGACCAATTTATAGCTGAACGTCTCGCGTGCTGTGCAATCGGTGGCCTTCGTACCCGTTACGGCGGGTAAATCAGACAAAACTTTCAATTCATTTTGTGTGATACACGTTTTATTAGCTCTTGAACCAATAATCCAAATAGAAAGATGGGCTTGTTTGAAACTTGCCTTCAACTTGCCGCCAACAGAAAGGACAGTTGCCTTGTTTTCTGTCGTCCAAGTTGCTTCTGATTCCGTGCGGCTGATGATGTCAAGCACATCACCCGCTTGGATAACGCGCCCTTGTTCTTCATTAAAATAGTTTTGGTCAATATCCATCAATGCGTCCAAAGGCGTTGAGAAATTTGATACTTCTTTGCCGTCTGCTGTCATCGACATAGAATAAAAACCTGCTGGCATGATGGCGATTTGTTCTGTTGCTGTGCCATTTTTAACCGATAAATTGGCAAACCCTTCGGCGAGGCCGTTTAAAGAAGCCTCTGAACGCGCGTCATAATGCACCAATTGTGTTGAAATAGTACCCGACAAAGTGCTGCCGTCTGCCGCCAAGGGCTTAGTACCTGCTTTGATGGTAAAGTTAGCTTGTTCCGTTTTGCCATTCGACAAAGGTGAAGCCAACGCCACATCTGCTGCCGTACCCGTTGCGGTTGTGGCAAAAGAGGTATTAAGAACCGATACACCCGTTGGCGTAGCGAGTAAATTAATCATAGGCACTTTCTCGGTTGTCACGTCATTGACGCTTGTCAACGTATAATTTTTACGTACCGTTACGTAGTTCGGTGCGGTCAAAATCAACGTGAATTGAAGCGGATTAGCCGTTGTCGGGGCATCTGCCTTTTTGACAGCCAAAGCGATGACACCACTTACCGCTTTGATTTTGCTTTCGCCAAAGAGGGTGAAGAGTTTAGCTTTGTCACGGCCTTCAACCGTCACCGTCAAATCAGTAGGAACAGTCTCCAATTTAGCCGCGTCGCCCACTTGGATTGAAATCGGGTTGACCAAAAAGCCGTTGCCTGTGTAAATCGTCAAGTCTTTGGTCAAATCTTCGACCGTACACGAGCCAATAAAAAATGTAGATGTTGCGACAGCGAGAATAATCGCTGCATACTTTGAGAACAAATTTTTCATTTGTAGAAATTTTTTATATGGATAAATAGATAAGGGAATTAAAATTAAAAATTAAGAATTAAAAATTTATAAAAAATTGATTGTCAATGATTTATAAATGGAAATTAGTACATTATTTTTAATTAATTCCGTAAGTTAAAATTGAGTTTAGTATTTAGAAGTAACGCGGTTGATTGCTTACCGAATCAAATAAGCCAACCTTAAATTCATAACGGGCCAAATCTTTCCGTACCATTTTTCGTTGAAATTGCGTTCCAAAACCGCCGCATTTTCTTCGTTTTGTTTCAAAATCACACCTTCTTTGACGGCGATATTGACGGTGTAATCACCTTTGTATTGGCCACCCAAATCAAAACTCACGTTCACGCGTTTGCGCGGAAACGTCCGTCCGAAGCCCATGCCCAAATAAGGGGCAATCGGTTGTTTGAAACCAACCGTAATAACGCCACCGCCGACGTCTTCTGGATTTAAGACAACGTCGTTGAACTTAATGCCTGACAATACTTCGCCACCAACGGCAACCGTGTTGCTCGGAAAATAGGAGAGGCCACCGACGAGTTTGAACCGTCCTTTGGGGCCGGGGCTGTACTCAAAATTCAACCCGACGCTGCTCAATTTTACGGCGGCATCGAATGAGAGTTTTTTGGTATCCTTTGTCCCGTCAGGATTCGTCGTTACGATGTCGTAGGTGTAACCCTTTTTGTCGTAATCGGCGTAGTTGTAGGCCAATTTTCCCGCCCAATGTTTTGAGAAACGGTAAGCCACGTCGAGGCCAACACCTGTGACACCTGCATTGATGCCGATAGACACATTTTTAGCAAAAGTTGAGGGTGTTGTGGCAGGTGCGCCTTTCAAAGCATCGAAAGCTGCTTGGCCAAAAGCCTGTGAAGTTGACAACATCAAAAAGCCGAAAAATACTTTTTTCAGATTTTTTGTAGCTGTTGCAAACTGCTTTTTGGTTTTTTTAATCATTTTTAAGTTTTTTTAGAAAATGAGATGAATAATTAGAATAAGTTAGTGTCAGTGTTTCTCACGAGATAAAATTGATTATCGTAAATATATACTTTAATTAATGCATAAAGTTACAATTATGTTAGCGACAATGAATATATTTTTTTACTAAATTAATAAATAAATAAAATTGGAACACATCAGAATATCGCTTTTGCTTTTGTTAACGTGCAGTTTAAGCGGCGCGCTTACTGCTCAGAAATTGTTGCCGACGGCTGAAAATACACCCCTCAGTATTGTCCCGCAACCCGCCAAACTCATCCGAACGGACGGGGTATTCGCACTCACAAACCGCTCGCAAATCATTGTGCCAAATGGTGACACGGGTTTTCGGCGCGTTGCTCAGTTGCTCGCCGACCGACTGAAATTAGATGGAACGAAGGTGTCAGTGATTGATTTAAACGCTTCAAAATCAACGGCTAACGTCGTTTTTTTTATGAAAACGTCTGAAAATGAAGTAGGTACTGAGGGGTATAAGTTGACCGTCACGCCGCAACAAATCAACATATTTGCCGCTACTGAACAAGGCGCGTTTTATGCCGTTCAGACCCTATTTCAGATGTTGCCTAGTGACATTTTTTCGGAGAAGACTGTTCGTAAAATCGGTTGGAAAGTGCCGTGTGCCAACATCGAAGACCGTCCGCGTTATGCCTATCGGGGTTTGCATTTAGACGTAGCGCGCCATTTTTTTCCTGTTTCTTTCGTCAAAAAATATATTGATTTATTGGCCGTTCACAAAATGAATCGGTTTCATTGGCACTTGACAGACGACCAAGGTTGGCGGATTGAAATAAAGAAATATCCTAAATTGACCGAAATCGGCAGCTTTCGCAAGGAAACGCTGATTGGCCATTACAGCAATACGCCTCAAAAATTTGATGGCCAACGTTATGGCGGTTTTTACACACAGGCCGAAATAAAAGAAGTTGTGGCCTACGCTGCCGCCCGTTTTGTTACGGTGATTCCTGAAATTGAGATGCCAGGCCATGCCCTTGCGGCTTTGTCGGCTTATCCAGAATTGAGTTGTGAGCCGTCGAAAACCTATGAAGCAGCCACAAAATGGGGCGTTTTTGACGACGTTTTTTGTCCTTCGGAAGCAACTTTTGCCTTTTTACAAGACGTTTTGAGTGAAGTTATGCCTTTGTTTCCGTCAAAATACATTCACATCGGTGGCGATGAATGCCCCAAAACGGCTTGGAAAAAGAGTGCATTTTGTCAAGAATTGATTAAAAAAGAAGGTTTGAAAGATGAGCATGAATTGCAAAGTTATTTTATCCGTCGCATCGAGAAATTCGTCAATTCCAAGGGAAAACGCATCATCGGCTGGGACGAAATCCTTGAAGGTGGCCTCGCACCCGACGCAACGGTCATGTCGTGGCGTGGTACTGAGGGGGGCATTGCGGCGGCGCAACAAAGCCACGAGGTCATTATGACGCCCGGGACACATTGCTATTTTGACCACTATCAAGCTGCGCCCGAAACCGAACCCGTGGCAATCGGCGGCCTCACGACGCTTGAAAAAGTGTATAGCTACGAACCGACGCCCGACGTGTTGACTGCTGAACAAGCCAAGTACATTCTCGGCGCGCAAGGCAATGTGTGGACAGAATATATGTTAACAACTGATTATGTCGAATACATGGCCTATCCTCGGGCGATTGCCTTGTCGGAAGTGCTGTGGTCGCCAAAATCTAAGCGCGATTATGCCGATTTTGTCAGCCGTTTGTCGCCGCATTTTAAGCGATTGGATAGGCTCAATGTCAACTATGCGAAGCGGCTTTTTGACGTGAAAGCGGCCTTGCAAATTAAAAATACAACCCCCTCAGTATTGTTGACTTCGGCGGCTCAAACTGGCGATATTCGTTACACAACGGATGGTTCAGAGCCTAAATTAACGTCGCTGATTTATACGCAACCCATTGATATTGAAACAAATACGACGGTTAAATCGGTTGTATTCCAAAATGGCCGACCCATTGGTAAATCAACGGAGGAAACCTTCTTTCCGCACTCCTGTATTGGTGTAAAATATGATTTGAAAAACGCGCCAAAAAACACCTACGAATCGGGCAAACAAGGCTTAACAAACGGCCTCCGAGGCTCTGAAAAAAGCTATGGTCAATGGACAGGTTTTGAAGGGAAAGACATGGAATTGACGATGGATTTTGGTACACCGCGCCCGTTTAGAGAAATAAATATTCAGTTTTTGAACAAGCCCTCCGCGTGGATTTTTTTACCCGATTACGTCACCGTAAGCGTCTCAAACGATGGCAAAGAATGGCTCGACATTGACCGTGCCGACTTTGAACACAGCCGCAGTTTGAAAAAAACGAACATTCGAGAAGCTAAAATGCGCTTTTCAGAATACACTAAACCCAAGCGGTATTTGAAGATTTACGCCAAAAACATCGGTATTTGTCCAAAAGGTCATGAAGGCGAAGGCAATGCGGCGTGGTTATTTGCGGATGAAATTATTGTGGATTAGTAGATACGCACGGTCGTGCGTATCGAGCTATGCAATAAAAGTCAAAAAGCCTTGCAAACGCGCGTTGCAAGGCTTTTGACATTAATACATAGCCAATTTCAACCGCCATAAATTATAACTTGTACAGTTTTTTAACCGCAAACAAACCTTTATCATTACTGATTTTAATCAAATATACACCGCTAAGTAACAAGCCTTTATCAATATCAACAACGTTACCTACATTATTTCTAATCAATACAAGACGTCAATTGGTCACGCGGTTGTATGTGCCTTTAAAATGGCCTTCATTTCTTCAAAAGCCAATAGCACATCACTGCTTTCTGTACGCCAATTCACGAACGCTGCACGGATGGCCGATTGGCCTAAATACACAGTTGGCGTCATAAAAACCTTAGCGCGTTCGGTCAATTTAACGAGAAAAGCACTCACTTCGGTAGGTGTTTTATTGGTTAATGTAAAACAAACACAATTCAATCTGACGGGCGCAAGTAATTGAAAATCAACGGATTGTTCGATTAAATTACCTAATTTTTGGGCATTGGCTACATTGTTTTCTACAATGTCTTGATAGCCTTCGCGTCCGTAGGCCATGAGCGTCAGCCAGGCGGGTAAGGCGCGCATCCGACGGGAGTTTTCGGGCAAAAAATTGAGATAATTGAAGTCCGATTTAGGGTCGCCGAGGTAAGCGGCGTTCGCATTTTGAAACGTTTCGCGCTGCAAATTCAAGTGCGTTTCTTTGACAAAAACCACGGCACTGTCGTAAGGTACATTGAGCCATTTGTGCAAATCAACGCTAATGCTATCTGCCTTTTCCCACCCCCTCAGTAAATCGGCGTATTTGGGCGAACAAACGGCAAATGCGCCAAACGCCGCATCAATGTGCCACCAAAAATTATACTTTTTCTTCAATTCAGCGAGTGCCGACATGTCGTCAAAATCAACGGTATTGACCGTTCCGCCGCTTGTTGTGACAATGCAGGGCGCACCGTTTAGGCTTTTTAGATGCGCTTCTAAATCGCCGCAGTCCATCGCTTCGCGGTTGTTGGGCAGCGTTTTTATTTTTATAAGTTGCTTTCTACCAATGCCTAACATAGACAAATCTTTTGCGACACATGAATGCGGCATCGCCGACAACACCGTCAAGTCACGCAAACTTGACAATCCTTCTTCGGCAATGTCAATGCCTAATTGCTGCCCGTACCATTGCCGTGCAACGGCCAAACACGTAAAATTGCTCATAGTCGCACCCGTTACAAAGCCGCCAAAAAAGTCATCGGGCAGTTTTAAGAGACCCCTCAGTATTTTTATCGTTTCAAACTCTACGACTGCCGAAACGTCGCCCATTTTTGCACTACTTTGACAGTTTTGGTCATAAAGTGTTGTCAACCAATCCCCTGCAAGGGCGGCGGGCGTTGTGCCACCCGTAACAAAACCCCAATAACGCGGCCCCGTTGACGCCACCATCAAAGGCGCAAATTTTGCTTTGAATACATTTAAAGCCCCCTCAGTACCAAGGCCATTTTGAAGCAATGTGTGTGTTTCCAAGGCGGTCGGAACGGGAATTGCCGTCGGTGCGTCATTGATTTGGCGCAAATAAGCGTTCGCTTCATGCGTTATTTGATTTATAATGGCAGAAAAATGCGTCAAATCGTTGGCTAACATTTTATTCATGTTGTTGTCGTTCTTTAAGTTTAAAGATTTGTGGCTAGGTAATGGAAGCACCGTATTTTTTAAATGACAAAGAAAAGTTAAGGAATTGCTAAAAACCAAAAGCCAATTAAACATTTTTTTTATTGCTCCGTCTATTGTTTGTCACTAAGAAATGCGGGATTGTTTCAAGTACCCCATCGTTTCAAAGGACAGTGATTCATTCTTTTATTTAACTATTTTTAAATCTCTTTAACAATGAAAAAGATTCTTTTTTCAAGCCTTTTCGCTTTCAGCTTCGCGCTCACCTCATTCGCTCAAACCGCAACACCCGTTGTTGACGCTCGGGAAAAAAATCAACACGACCGCATCAAAGACGGCGTTCAAAGCGGTGAATTGACTAAAAAAGAAGCGGCCCACGCCCGTGCTAATCAACGCCACATCAAGAAAGTTGAAGCCAAAGCCAAAGCTGACGGCGTTGTCACACCTGCTGAACGCGCTAAACTCGACGCTAAGCAAGACAAGGCGAGCAAGCGCATTCTCAAAAACAAGCATGATGGCCAAACGCGTCATTAATTAGGTTATTTAGGGTTTTCGTATAAAAATTAAACGCTTGATTGATTATTAGATTTTACCACTTATTTTAATCGGAGAATGTCGTCATTGCGAGGCACGAAGCAATCTGCTCGGTTTTGCAGGCTGCTGAAACAAACAGATTGCTTCGTGCCTCGCAATGACGACGTTTT
The DNA here is from genome assembly GCA_043720935.1 of Saprospiraceae bacterium. Taxonomy (GTDB): domain Bacteria; phylum Bacteroidota; class Bacteroidia; order Chitinophagales; family Saprospiraceae; genus JAAFJT01. The sequence goes on along the minus strand of JAYSRS010000286.1, from coordinate 6,524 downwards.
TTAGTTTGAATTTTGAACATAAATCATTGATAACAAATTAATTGCTTTTATAAGAAAACCCTATATTAGTTATTAAGTACGCCAATAACTCAATAACCAATAACTCAATAACCAATAACTCAATAACTAATAATTAATGCCTCCATTTTCCCACGTTGTCGTTGAATTGAGGCAAATAAAGCCAATTGATTGTGCGCCCGAACGCGGTTGTGTTCAGTATATTTTGTTTGGTAATACATATCGTTGTTCAAATAATCAGTCATAAAGCGTAAGGCTTGAACAAAAACAGTGCGCTCTGCACCATAAACGAGTGCGCTTTTTTCCTCCTCCAATATTTCCCCTTCAAATTTTTTGAAAAAACCTAAAAATAAAGCTTCAAAGTAGCTGAACAGCATCTCAACTTGCGAAGCATCTTCAAAATCTTCATCATACGAACAGGTATAACTCCGCACCATATCGCCAAAATCAGCCAATAAAGTGCTGGTTTGAAGGGTATCTAGGTCAATAATGCAAGCCGCTTTGTGCGTTGTTTTATCAAAAAGAATATTGCTGATTTTCGTGTCGTTGTGCGTTACGCGCAACGGAATATTCAAATTTTTATGCTCAAAATAGGGGATATGTTGCTGGATAAAAGCAAGGTCTTTTTCGGCATTTTTAAGACGCTGCGTCATTGCGAGGGACGAAGCAAGCTCGGTGTTTTTTAGTGCGTCTCGGTGTTGCTGAATTCTAAAATCGGCATTGTGGAAATTCGGCAGAATTGTATGAATTTTAGAGACCTCTAAATCGCTCAAATAACTCAAATACTCACCAAACGCTTCGGCAGCAATGAAGGCTTGTTGCTCATTTTCGACCTTTAGAATAGAATACGTATTGTCAATGAAAGGCATGAGTCGCCAAGCAGCCCCCTTTCTATCAAAGACAATTGATGCGTTATTTTTTGTTTTAATAAAACTCAAAATAGCGCATTCGTAATGCTTTGATTTTAAATGAGTTGCAACGGTTTCTATGTTTTCCATAATCTTCAAAGGCTCTGAAAAAATAGTGGTATTTATGGATTGTAAAATGAAGTTTTGACCTTTAATCGAGACTTTAAATGTCTGATTGATATGCCCCGACACTAGATTTTCAATGACAAGAGGCCCCTCAGTATTTTGGTCTATTTCAATGAAATTTTGAAGAATTGGAATGAGTTTTTCGTACATTTTTGAAAAAGATGTACAGGCGACTTCAGTCGCCTGATGTTTAGAAATCGGCGACTGAAGTCGCCTGTACATAAAGAGAAGCCCCTTTTCGTTCGGTCGAAAAGGGGCTTTAAAGGTAGTCTCTTTTTATTAAGCAGCAACAAGTTCAGCCTCATTTTCCCACAAACTCATCGGATACGCCCCGATTGTGGTCAATGCCCAAAACGCATTTTGCACTGTTTGCTTATCTGCTTGATACGTAACGCCATACCATTGATCGCGGCTTGTCAAAACGGTTAAGTCCGCTTTGCCACTTTCAACATAAGCGTTAGCGATTTTAGGAATATAGAACTCTGCCTTCAAATTATCGAAATTCTCTTTGACAAATTCAACGAACATTTCCCGTGCCATCTCAAAAACCGATGGATGAAAGCCCCAAAAATTCATTGAAACAACCGTTTCATCAGGCAATAAAGTTTTTTCGTCACCTTCGTAATAGTAGATGTTTTTATCATCTTCCCGAACGATTTGTGTCCGTTCAACCACCGAAGTCAAGTGATGATTGTCATCTGCCGAACAAACACCCCGACTTACTGAACCATTTTCAGACAAAGTGTTTTTCAACAAATAACCAACCATGCCACAGTGATTCTCATTACAACGCGTGGTTAAAAACCGACAAATTTGTCTGAAAGCTGAAAATCCGTAGAAATCATCCGCATTGATAACCAAAAAAGGTTCGTTGATAAGATGTGCAGCGACTAACATTGCGTGGCCTGTTCCCCAAGGTTTTACGCGGTTTTCTGGAAATTTGTCAATGCCTTCAATCGGCGAATCCAATTCTTGAAAAGCATATTCCACTTTGATTTTATCATCAAACTTTCCAGCAAATTTTTCTTTAAAATCTTGCTCAATGCTTTTGCGAATAACAATAACGACTTTGCCAAAACCAGCGCGAATCGCATCATAAATTGAATACTCAATAATCGCTTCGCCCGAAGGGCCGACGGAATCTGCTTGCTTAAGTCCACCATAACGACTGCCGATACCTGCGGCAAGAATCAATAGGGTTGGTTTCATGTAATTTTTTAGTTTAATTAAGAAAAGTTATTTGACATATTGTTGTCGGAGAATGCTTCCGAAACGGCACAATGTAAGACGGGATTTTATAATATTTTAATATCTTATTTCTATATTTTTTTTTTGACAGAAATTTTAAGTCTAGGTCATGTAGTCACTAACGTTAACTTTGTTTAACAAACGGAAATTGACTTCTCTAAATGGTAGAGGTTTAATCAAGGATTGTAAAAAAAAACGTCGAAGGGAAGTAAATCCTTTCGACGTTTTTGAAAATTGAAGGACTATCTCTCCCCTCAGTATAAAATGCTATTTTATATCATTTTAAGAATAAAAATAATCACGACAGAAATCACCATAGCAAAGAAATAAACATCCACATTGCCACCTTGCGTTTGACGCAAGGAAGCAGACAACCAACGCGTTCCTGTGCCAACAAAATTGACAACACCATCTAAAATTTTAGTATCAAATGTTTGACTCAAAAACTTAGAAATAGCATCCACAGGCTTGGTAATCAATGCGTTATACGTTTCATCTATGTAGTATTTATTAAAAACCAAACGCTCTGTTCCCGACAATTCCGCTTCGTTTTCAACAGGTGTTGCGCCTTGAATCACGTATTTATAGTAAGCAAACCCAGCAACTGCAAAAACTGCTGCCGTTAAACCCCACATCATTGAGTGCAATTTATGGTCAGCTTCGCCCATCATATCGGCTAAAATTGGAGATAAATTATTTTCCATATAACCATGTGCTAAAAAGCCGCCGCCGACTGAAAGCACGGCCAAAATCATCAAAGGCACGGTCATCGTAAGGGGTGATTCATGCAAATGATGTTCTTGCTCATGCGTGCCTCTGAATTTTCCCCAAAAAACAAGGAAATACAAGCGGCTCATATAAAAAGTCGTCATTAATGCCCCAACGATTAATAAGCCACCAATCAATTGATTTTGCATCAACGCTTTTATGATAATTTCGTCTTTTGAGTACCAACCAGAGAAATAAGGGAAACCAATAATCGCTAAATAACCAGCTAAAAAAGTAATATGTGTAATTGGTAATTTAGACCGCAAACCGCCCATTTTGCGAATGTCCTGCTCGTGGTGCAGCGCGTGAATCACTGAACCCGCGCCTAAGAACATCAAGGCTTTGAAAAACGCATGGGTCAAAACGTGAAAAACACCCGCCGTAAATGCCCCAACACCCAAAGCGGCAAACATAAATCCGAGTTGCGAAACGGTAGAGTAGGCGAGGACTTTCTTAATATCGGTTTGATTGAAACCAATTGTCGCTGCAAACAACGCCGTAATCGTTCCCGTCCAAGCCACAACATCCATACTAATCGGTGCCAGTGCATACAAACTAGATGTCCGTGCTACCATATAGATACCCGCTGTGACCATTGTAGCCGCGTGAATTAAAGCAGAAACGGGTGTTGGTCCAGCCATTGCATCGGGCAGCCACGTATAAAGTGGAATTTGCGCCGATTTACCCATTGCACCAATAAATAGTAGGAGTGTCGCTGCGGTTGCAACTTCGGGCGAGAACATTGCAAGCCCGTCTTTGCTCATAACTGTCAGATAATCAACGCTTTGTGTGGTCGTATAAATCAACAAAACGCCTAGAAGCAAGCCCAAATCGCCCACGCGATTCATAATAAATGCTTTTTTGGCTGCTGCTGAATACTCAATATTTTTGAACCAAAACCCAATCAACAAGTAAGAACACAAGCCAACGCCTTCCCAACCGATAAACATCACGAGGAAATTGTCGCCCAAAACGAGCAACAACATAAAGAAAACGAACAGGTTGAGATAAGCGAAAAAACGTCTAAAACTGTCGTCTTCCTGCATATAACCCACTGAATAAACGTGAATCAAGAAGCCGATGCCCGTAATAATGAGCAAAAAGAGTGACGACAGAGGGTCAACAAAAAACGCCATATTTGCGCTGAATGTTGGCGTTGAAATCCAATCGAACAGCGTCAAAGTGAAAGTTTTATGTTGCATGAATATCATCAAAGAGACAACAAAACTGGCTAAAATTGACCCGCTACCAAGGACGCCCGTCAACATTTTTGACAAGCTGCGATTCAATAAACCGATAATCACAAAGCTGATTAAAGGAAAAAGTGGTACTAAAAAAATGTATTTAGACATAAATCTTATTGATTATTTTTTATTGACAATTGGCTTAAAGCCAATACTTGTTAGACCTTTTTTAGATTTACTTTTATTTCTATTCATATTAAATACCTTTTGGTTTTGCACCAAATAAAAGCCTTTTCTCCTTAGAAAACAATTCAAAATCAAGTTATTTTAAGTACATTAGCTAAGGCTGTTTCTATTTCTTTAATTTCAGTTGTATCAATGGTTTCAATTTTTTTAATGAATCTGTTAGTAGAAATTGAGCGAACTTGAAAACAATCGGCTGATGATATTTTTGATAAATTATTTCTACTGTTGGGTATGATTTTGACCATCCACACAGCCGACGCATAATTACTTTTCCAATCTGTGATTGGAACAATAATTCTTAAAGGCAATAAGCCGAGCGCATCGTCATTGACAATGATGGCAGGGCGTGTTTTCTGAATTTCTGCACCGATTGTAGGGTCAAGATTGACCAGCCAAATTTCACTTCGTTTCATAGAAATCTTCATAATCAAGTGAAGTAAATGCTGCTAATTCTGAATCATTCAAATAATCATTTAACAATAATTTGGCAGCTTTTTTCATGCTTAACGTCTCTTTTGATTGAAAGCGCAGATTTTTAAGCGTATTTTCAATGACTAAAATGCGTTCAGAAACTGTTAATTTATTAATTTCGGAAACGATTTGAGTTGCTGTCATTTTCTTTATTTTAATTTTTTGAAAAAATAAGACCCCTCAGTATTTTGCCTTCATTTAGCTTATTTAGCATCAAAAGTGTAAATATCTAAGCCTTTACTCAATTGAAATTCTGAAAAAACTTTTTTTACGCAATTCAATAAAAACACAAAGGTTTTATCAATTTTATCCAATCTCAATCGCTCACTTTTAAACAACTGAATGTAGTTATAATCCACTTGCAAATGCTTGCCTTTTATCTCTAAATGACATTTTCCAAATTGCTTACTGTCCATTTCAAAATGCTCATATTCCGCATCTTTGGCCAATTTAAAAAGGCTTTCATAGCTTTTATTGCGTTTAATTGCCCCTATTATGCCTTGATAATGGGCTTCTTCTTTATCGTAATAAAACGTCAAAACGCTTTCAATAAAAGGAATTATCTCGGCGTCGAGGATGTCCTGTTTGAGTTTCCATAAATGAAAATGCTCTGTTTCTGAATACTCATAAATACCTAAATCATAACTGTTTTCAACCGTTTCAATGGCTATTTCAGGTGTAATCCGTTCGTTAAAAATGCGTTTCTTACTAACGACGATTGTTGCTTTTAAAGCAATTGTAAGGAATTGAGCCATTGTTTTTTGTTTTTATGAGAGAAAATAGACCCCCTCAGTATTTTCAAGATTTTAATTCGTTAAGTATTTTCATAAACTCGTCAATTCTAATCCAATTGAGTTTAGGGAATTTAACTTGCTTCAAAATTTTAAATCCTTTATCTTCACTCACTATATATTCTGCATTTGCTTGAAAAGCCGCATCTGTAAATTTATCGTCATCTGCATCTTTTAATAAATGAAAATGAAAGAAACGATGTACATACTCAACATTAGGCAATTCTTCCAAAAGATCTAAAAAAAATTTAGTTGCGTCAACACCATATTTTACCGTTAAAATCTCTTCATATTCTAACAAAAATTTCGTGAGAAACAACAAGCGTGTAACGTTCCTCCACAATCGCTTTGAATATATCGTGATAAGGCGACCGTCGAGACAGTGATATAACAAAAATATTGGTATCAATGACTACTTTCATACAGCTACGGTTTTTCTACGCATTTTCTCACCTTTCCATTGTTCGATTGTCTCTTGCGTATAGCCGCGCTCATCAAAAACCTTGTCGGCAGCTTCCACAGTACGCTCGTACAGGTATTGAATCAAAGCTTTTTTGAGCTTTTTCAAATCATCTTCTGTTTTGTGTGAATCAAACAGTTTGATAATTTCTAATTGAGATGGATTAAGAAGACCCATTTTGATTGATTTTTTTTGAAAAATTCTTTATTAGGAATGCGAAATAAATAAAAGCGTATTTTCATACACACTGTTTTTCGCTGCGCGAAAAAGGCGTGCGTGGAGAAAATCTATCGGAGGCAGCTTG
>JAYSRS010000285.1:0-4846 GCA_043720935.1 Saprospiraceae bacterium | reverse complement strand
ACAAGCTGCCTCCGATAGATTTTCTCCACGCACGCCTTTTTCGCGCAGCGAAAAACAGTGTGTATGAAAATACGCTTTTATTTATTTCGCATTCCTATTTTAATTATGATTAAAAAATTTTACAACAAAAATGTTTTGCGCGCTATGAGCGTGGTTTTGATGGTTTGCTTGATGACAATAGGCTCAGTAAAAGCAGCCACAGTCACCGCTTTAGCAACGGGCAACTGGAATGCTGCGGGTACTTGGGATACAGGTGTTCCTGCTGCTGGTGATGATGTTATCATTCCCGCCACTTTTACTGTTACTTTAGACATAGCTGCCTCCGTTAAAACTTTAACCGTAGCGGGTACATTACAAAGTCAAACAGCTTTGTTTATCTACGGTTACAGGCTTAACTATTAACGTAAATGGAACGGGTCTTATCAATGGCAAAGACCAACCTAACGCGGGTTTCAAACCCGCGTTAGGTTTTATTAAATTATTCATTGTTTTAATCATCAAGTTTTATGAAAAAAAAATTACAATTTACAACGATTCAAGCAGCCTTCACCATTCTCTGCTTTTGTTTTATTCAAACCTCGGCCTTATTCAGTCAAACGATTAGTGAATGGCGGTCAGCTGCTTCGGGCGACCTAGCCAATGCAGGGGGAACGGTTTGGGAAAAGAATGTTTTAGGCACATGGACATTGCAAGCGGCGGCGGTCAAACCGTCGGGTAGTTCAAATGTCACGATTAGAACAGGGCATACCATTACGTTGAGTGCCACAACGTCTATTTTGAATCTGACCATCGAATCTGGTGCTCAACGGCGGCAGCAACCGCACCGATTACTTTACGCGTTGGCGCAAGTTCTACGGGTGATATTACGGCAGGTTTTACCAACAACATCGTCGTGATTCAAAACGATGGTACTTTTGGCGCAACGGGTACAGGAGGCACAAACGGCGGTATTAACCTTGAAGTAGCCAAAGAATGTCGGACGCTAACCTTACAAGGTTCAGGCACTTGTTTTATTGGAAGAACGCGTTTTTTATATCCCAATACCAATTCACCCGCCACTTTCAACATCAATCAAAGTATGTGGCTAGGGCTTGCGGGTGGAGGTTCGTTTACGGCGTATTACAACAACGCCGCCAATACGGCTACTGAAAACAACGTCATTAACCTTACGGCGGGTAAAACTGTTACCTTAGTGACGGGCGGTAGTTTCCACGGGAGCGTCAGCAGCACGACGCCTACGTCGAATCCACAAGGCATTGTGACCTATAATATTTCTGGGACTTTAGATTTAACCGCAACGGCTTCGGGTGGTTTGCAAACAAGTACTTCGGGAACGCCTAGTTTGAATCTAAACATCAAAAATGGCGGTTCAATGAAACTAGGCACTTCTTTCGCCGCATACAGAGGTGCGAACAGTGGCAGTATCAATATGACCATCGAAAGCGGCGGCATTGTTGACGGTACTTTACTAACGGCGGGTGTCACCAACAACAGTTCAACCCTCAATACGGGTTATACATGGTTCGTTACGCAAGGTACGGGCATCTTGAAATTGCCTGTTTCCGCAACGAGCCAAACTTTCCCCATCGGTTCTTTTTCAACAAGCTACAATCCAGTCACGATGAACAACGGGGGCGGCACGGTCTATTCGGCCAACGTCTCAACGGGCAATACGCCTTCGGGTTTGCCTGATGTCATCAAAGCCCTTAACAGAACGTGGACAGTGTCGCCTGCCGCAACGGCTGATTTGACCTTCGGCTTCAATACAGGCGAAGGCAATGCAAGTTGTGTGTTAACGGACGGTATGGGTTTGTATAATTCAAGCGGTGGCGCGTGGACATCTTTGGGAACAGCGACCCCTCAGTACCTTCATCGGCGGCAACGAGTTATCAAGTTGGTTATTCTGCCGTCGCTTTTGCTGGAACGATTTTCAATTTGTCAAATACGACATCCATTCCTGTCGAACTCATGTCATTCAAGGCTTTTGTGAAAAACAATGCCAACGCACTCAATTGGGTCACTGCTTCCGAACGCAACAACGCCGCTTTTGACATCGAACGCAGCAACAACGGCCTTGATTTTCAAGTCATTGGAACGGTTAAAGGTGCGGGAACATCAGCAAAAGTAACAACTTACAATTTTACAGATGATGCGCCCCTTCCTGTCGCTTACTATCGCTTGCGCCAAATTGACTTTGATGGCAAAGAAACACCCTCTAAAATCCTTACGGTCACGCGGACAGGCGTGGGTAAAGTCGTTCTCAATAAACTATACCCCTCAGTAGCCCACGATGTTTTGACCCTTGACATGACGGCAAACGGCACAACAAACGTCTTGATTTATGATGTGGTCGGTCGTTTGGTGATGTCAAAACAATTGGGCGACCTTAACGGCTCAATCGTTGAACCGTTGAATGTCAATGGTTTAGCCAACGGCGTTTATATGCTCAATGTGCAGTCAGGCGGTGTGCGCTTGATGCAACGGTTTGTTAAACAATAATCTCAACGTCGGCGAGGTTTGGATTAGTCTTAGGAAGATTCCTTCAATCTTCCTAAGACTTGGCCTCGATTCTAATGGGTTTAAACAGAATCTTAGGAAGATTGAAGGAATCTTCCTAAGATGGAATCTAACCGACAGCATTAATGTGAAAGACTACTTAGCAATCATCCTAAATAAAAAAAAAACATGACCAATAAATTAATTATCACACTCCTAGCCCTTAGCTTACACTTCGTAAGTATTTGTCAATCAATCATTTACGTCTCTTCGACGGGCAGTGCCGCCGTCAACGGGAGCAGCATCAGTAGCCCGACGACCTTGGCAAATGCCATTAACTTAGCGACAACGGCGGGTGTGACGATTTACTTACGTGGCGGTAGTTACGCGTTGAGTGCGACGCAAAGCATTGCGACAAGCCGAAGCGGTACGGCGGGTAATTTGAAGAAATTGTACGCGTATCCAGGCGATGCGCGGCCTATTTTGGATTTCACAACCCAAGCTTTCGGCAGTAGAGGCGTTACTTTGGCGGCGAGTTATTGGCACATCAAAGGCGTTGATTTTTATAAATCGGGCGATAATGGTTTGAACATTTCGGGCAGCAATAACTTTATCGAGTTCTGTAATTTCTATGAAAACATGGACACGGGTTTGCAACTCGGCGGCGGTGCATCAAACAATCAAATTACCAACTGTGATTCTTATTACAACCAAGACCCGACGGGCGAAAATGCCGACGGTTTTGCGGGAAAACTAGACGTTGGAACGGGCAATGCCTTCAAATTTTGCCGTGCTTGGCAAAACTCGGACGACGGTTGGGACGGTTATTTGCGTCCCGCAAACGACGTGTCAACGACTTATGAAGACTGTTAGGCGTTTAAAAACGGCTACACCCGCGTTTACATTATTTTGGCGATAGTACGGGCCAATTAGACATTAAAATCTATGACATCGTAGGCCGTTTGGTGCATTCGGAACGCGTAGCGTATCAAACAGGACAAAATGACTTGTTATTGAATGTGTCGGCCTTGTCGGCGGGGCGTTATACGGTGCAAATGGTCGCGGATGGGAAAATTGAAGCGGTGGATTTGGGGATTGTTCGGTAGAGGGGATAGAGACGCGTATAAACACGAAGAGACAAGGCTATGCCTTGTCTCTTCGTGTTTATACTGAGGGGTACTAAACGAGGTTCGTTTTCTGAAACGACATTTTGTTTTTGCATAAAAAACGCCATCAAATAACGAACTTCTTGGTCAGACAAATGGGCTATTTTAGGCAGAACGTCGGGCATTTTTCCTTTATTTTTTCCGAAATTTATAAACGTTTTAAGCGCGGTTTCGTATTGAAAAAATGCTTAAAAGTATCTGAATAAACATAAAAAACGGTGGCGTAATGAAAAACCACGTTATTTGCCGCCATTTCTAACGAAACGCTCACATTATCTTAAATGGCTATTTTCGATACAATTACAGAATTTAAAACGTCCTATGCGCTGCGCGAAAAACTTTCGACTCACAGCATTATCAAAAATTACAAGGCGGGTGACGTTATTTTGAACGAAAACGCGTCAATTGGCGCGATTCCGATTGTTGCAAGTGGCAGCGTGCGCGTTATCCGAACGCAGGAAGACGGGCGCGAGATTTTGTTGTATTACATCAAATCGGGCGAGAGTTGCATCATGTCGTTTCTTGGTGGCATCCACAACGAAACGAGTAAAATCAAGGCCGAAGTGGAGGAAGACGCGGAAATTTACTTCCTACCGATGGACAAAGTGACCCTGTTCATCAAAGAATATCCGCAATGGTTAGACTATATTTTTCGCTTATACCACCGCCGTTTTGAAGAACTCTTGGAGATTGTCAACGCTATTGCCTTCAAAAAAGTCGATGAACGCTTAATGAATTTGCTCCATAAAAAAGCCGAACTGATGCACACTCAAACCCTCGCCGTCACGCATGAACAATTGGCCAAAGAACTTGGCACTGCCCGTGCCGTGGTGTCGCGTTTGCTGAAACAATTGGAATATGAAGGCAAAATCAAACTCGGTAGAAATAAAATTTTCCTTATGTAACAAAAGTAGCAGGGCTGCAACCCAACAAGGCGCACCTTTGCCCCATCAACAAGGGAATGATGAGCGATAAATGATGAATGATGAATGATGAATGATGAATGATGAATTTGTAAGGAAATTTAAAATTTAAAATTTGCAAATGACTGACAATCAATCAATTGTGAACTGTAATTTGTTACTTTCAGTAATTTCCCTTGTGTCTTGTAGGTTGCGCTCTAATTTTTAATTCTTAATTTTTAATTCACGTTATGACCTATTTCGGCTATTTTTCATCCATTC
>JAYSRS010000284.1:0-14474 GCA_043720935.1 Saprospiraceae bacterium | reverse complement strand
AAATTTTGCAAATTTCCTAAATCTTTTGCCACTTTTGCCACAAAAATGCCTTTTTTTACTCAAAAATTGATTTGCGACATAAAACCGATAATTCCGTTTAGTTTTCACCACTCAAAACCATCTCTCGCTGATGCAATTCCGCCCCATGAACCAAGACAACGAAGGCTTTTAAATTGGGTCGATGAATAAATTTTTTACCGACCATGTAATGCATCAGTCAAAAATCCTTTATACGTGTTTTCAGGCGTATTCGTCTGAATGCGGCTGAACTCAAACGACAACACCATATATTGATTGGCCAACGGCGTCGGATTTTTGCCAATATCCAAATGGCCAAACAAGGTGTCAAACTTAGGTTTAAACTCCAACGCATAGTAATTGTGCAACATCATTATAAAAAGGCTCTTGCCAAACCGACGCGGACGCAAGTAGTAAACGAACTTGGCAACGCCTTCCAAACCGCGTAAATAGCGCGTGCGGTCTTGGTAAAAATAACCGCCGTTTATGACTGTTTCAAAATTGCTCTCACCGTAAGAAATTTTTAGCATGATGATTTTATTTTTTAATAATTCATTAATTCAAAGGCAAAACTAGGCTTTTATTGAAACAAAACGCCCTTTTTCACTCATTTTGAGCAAATTATACTGAGTAGTACGTTTTATATATTTTCAGAATGATTCCATACTGTTTCTCGCTACGCTCGAAAGGCGTGCGGAAGTGTTTTAAGTCTGAAAATATATAAAACGCACTACTGAGGGGGCTTTCAAGGTTAAACGTTGTTGTCAAACGTCGTCGAGGTTTTGAATTTCGACGACATTGTAGCATAATTATTTGGAAATTCAAGGTTGACAACCGTAGTGAATGCGGTTTTTTTGTAAAAAAATAAAATAATGTTTGGTTATTCAGAAATACGTATTTATTTTGCATCCAGTAAAAGCGAAACCAATTTCCTTAACATCATTATCCACACACCGTTCTGCGTATGAGTTCAGTTGCAAACATCTTACAAAAAAAACACGGCAGCGTTATTTCTGTCGAACCCACAACGAGCGTTTTAGATGCTATCCACATTATGTCGGATAAAAACATCGGTTCGGTCATTGTTGCCTCAAACGGCACTTATTTGGGCATCGTTACGGAGCGTGATTACGCCCGAAAGGTCATTTTGCAAGACAAACATTCGAGCGAAACGCCCGTTAGCCAAATTATGTCAACCGATTTGCCCCGCGTCAGTCCGCGTGATACACATGAAACGTGTATGAAATTGATGGCCGAACGCAATGTCCGCTATTTGCCCGTTTTTGAAAACGGCACACTCGTTGGTATTGTCTCGATTTTAGACGTGATTCAAGCGACCGTTGACACGCAAAAAGAGACAATTGGCAGTTTACAAGATTTTATTTCAAGTAATTTTGGCTAAAATCCAAAAATGGGTAGAAAAAGTGTGGCGTTTATTTATCATTAAAAGCCTACACCAAAACCATCAATTTACGATTTTATCGCTCAAAAAAACAGCTATATCTACCAAACTTTTTTCCAACAAAGTATCTTTGTCAATTCAATGACGGGGATACTTTTTTTTTGCTCAACAAATGGGCCACTGATTGGGCTGATACGACTGATTTACGCTGATTTTTTTGCTTGATAAATGGGCCACTGATTGGGCTGATACAACTGGTTTTCTCTGATTTTTTTGCTTGAAATCAGAGAAAATCAGTCGTATCAGTTAAATCAGGGGCCCAATGTGAAACGTCCGCAATTCAATATTTTACACATAAAACCTAACTTAAAAAACTAAAAAGCCTACTTTTGCGAATACTCTGTTGAAGGAATAAAACAGACGGTCAGAATCAAAAGGAACAGTTTAGCCCCCCTCAGTATTTTGACCTATTTTAAACGAATCTTTGAACCGAAAAATGGATAAAAAATGGATAAGGCCATTTTACAACTAACTGATAATTAGTTATTTACAAAATAAATCTTAAATTATTTGTAACAAAATCCATTCTTCCATGTTTTAGAAAATATTTTCCAAAACAAACAATATCAACAAGCACCTCTGATAAGATGAGACAGCTAACGCTACTTACAATTTTAATCGGCCTCACCACGACGGCTGTTTTTTGTCAAAAAGTAACCCTCGATGGGTACGTTTTTGAAGAATTAAATCGAGGTTATTTGAACGAAGTTAAAGTAACCGTCCTTGAAAAATCGGGCGTTTACATCGGTGAAACCTTATCAGACCTTAATGGACATTTCGCCATTGACGTTGAGGCAAATAAGGAATATAACGTTCAGTACGAGAAAAAAATCTTTCAAACCCTAACTGACCCCGTGTCAACGATGGGTAAAAAAGCAGGGGATAAACTGTTTTTGAAACGGCAATTGGAACGTCAACCTGGCTATTTGCTCGAAGTAACTTTGGCCGACAAACGCATTATGGAATCCGTCAATGTGGATGCCATCAACGGCGCACGTATCGAAATTTTCAACCTTACAGCCAATCGAGAAGAATTGGTGATTGACTCCGCGAAGTCGCCCGTTTTTTCTCATACGCTCCTGCAAGGCTATCACTACGTTATTATGATACGCAAAAAAGGCTACTTCACCCGCCGAATGGACGCGCACGTGAACATTGACGGCTGCTATTTGTGCATGGAAGGCTTCGGAACAGTAACACCTGGAATGGTGAGTAATTTGACATCGGCGCGTGATAACAAGATAGGTACGTTGCTCGCTAACGTGGATTTATCGCGCATTGACACCACTCAAAATATTGTTTTTCAAAATATTTATTACGCCTATAATTCGGCTGAATTGACAGCCGAAGCCACCAAAGAATTGGATAAAGTGACGGCGCTTTTGCAGAATAACGGCGCACTTATCGTTGAATTAGGCTCGCATACAGATGCGCGCGGGTCGGACGGGGCGAATAAGCAACTCTCGCAAGCACGGGCAGAATCTGCCGTGAACCACATTTTGAACTCGGGCATGATTGACCGAAATCGTCTGAAAGCACGGGGTTATGGCGAATCCAAACTCGTCAATCGTTGCGAAGACGGCACGCCTTGCAGCGAAGCGGAACACCTCCGAAATCGCCGAACGGAATTAAAAATTATCGGCTTCACGATTGACCTAAACGAAGGAAAAAGCCTTTCAGAAATCGTCCACGCCGAAGAAATGATTAAATTTATTAAGGCGAGCGAATCTCAAAAAGAATATCGGGTCTCCGAAACTACCCCCTCAGTATCGAGCGGCAATACGGGCATTCAAACATCTTTTGATGCACCCAATTCTAAAAACCAAGCACCTTTTGAGCCGCAAACGCCTAAAATAAGTGCAAAAAATCCCGAAATTCCGTCAAATATACCACTTGGCGAAGCTAAAACAAAGGTGACACCAACCACGCCGAAACCCGCAAAAGCACCCGCTATGACGATTCGGCAGTTGGAATCAGGACAGCCGCCTGTTTCTTATTCGTCGAGAAGTACACCACAAAATACACCACAAAATGCACCGCAAAAAGCCCCCCCCTCAGTACCCGCACGGTCTATGCAACAACTTGAAAGCGGTAATGTGCCAACGCCTACCGCAATTGCGCCATCGCCCATCGTTACAACGCAATTAAAGCCTACGCCTGTTGCATCGCCAAAGCTCGGAACGGCAAACGCAAAAGTCAACATTTCACCCGTTGAAGCGACCTTTTCGGGTTA
Source organism: Saprospiraceae bacterium (assembly GCA_043720935.1). Classification (GTDB taxonomy): domain Bacteria; phylum Bacteroidota; class Bacteroidia; order Chitinophagales; family Saprospiraceae; genus JAAFJT01. Next base: position 10,761 of record JAYSRS010000284.1, on the reverse strand, counting down.
CAAAGTAGAAGTGTTTGCAACGCCAACACCTTTGCCCGAAACGTCGGAGGAATTGCAAAATGTGGGCAATACGCTTTTGTCAGAAATAGCGATTGACAAACTTAAAAATGGACAAAATGCTTATTTGGTGGGTACATTTTTGAATTGGTCAGAAACAGAACGCTTCTTAGAAAAAGTGCAAACCCAATACCCTAAAGCGCGGATTGTAGAGTTTTTTAACGGAAAAAGAATTGGGTTGTAAGGTCAAATTGGCCGTATAAATTGTTAAAAAATGTATTTATAAAAAGAGCAATTTGGTATAAAAGCGATAAAAAATATTATATCTGTTGTTTTTAAATGTTTATTCTACCAAAAATTTTGTATGCGTAAATATCTGTTGAATCTGCTTGTCTGATTTTTTTATTCAAACAGTTATGCTTTAATTTACCCAAATTTTTAATAGTATTATTATTAATCATAAGATTTTCACACTGCTTAACTTTCTGACAACGACGACTGAAATCTAAGAAAAGCGAGAAAAAGACTTACAAACTATGCTTGAACATTTACTAAAAAAAGCCCTTTCCCTGCTTATGTTCTCAACGACAGGACTTTTTGCGCAACAAAACGATGCCCATTTCCCCTTGAACGAAGGATGGCATTTTCAGCCAGCCGTCGCGCTTGTATCGAAAGATGCGACCGATTTGGGGCAATCTATTTCGAGTGAAGGGTACACCATGAAACTCCCGAACACCGTTCTGAATTCACTGCTCGAAAACGGTGTTATCGAAGACCCGTTTTACCGAACGAACGAAAGCCGTTTGCAATGGCTCGAAAAAAAGGACTGGATTTTTGAAAAAACATTCGACGCCTCTACGGAAATGCTCGCGGCTAAACACACGGAGCTGCTACTGAGGGGCCTCGATACGTATGCCGAGGTGTATCTCAACGACGCGCTTTTGTTCAATGCTAACAATATGTTTCGGACATGGTCTGCCGATGTTCGCAGCTACTTGAAGCCGAAAGACAATCGGCTAAAAATCTATTTTACATCGCCGATTACGAAGGAAAAAAATGCTTCTGAAAACAGCTACGTTGATTTTCCTGACGGAACACGCATGTTTAGCCGCAAGGCTCAGTTTCATTACGGTTGGGATTGGGGCCCGCGACTCGTAACGTGTGGTATTCAAGATGCGGAGATTTTCTCTTGGTCGGGTGTCAAAATTACGGATGTTTATTTGAAACAAACGGCCTTATCCACTCAAAAAGCGCAATTGCAAGCCCAAGTGAGCGTGGCTTGTGATGTCGATAAAAAAGTTTTGGTTAGTGTTGATTTTGGTGGGCAACAATTTTCGCAAGAGATTTTTCTTTCCGCAGGTGCAAATGTGGCCAATTTAGATATAAATATTCCTAATCCAAAATTGTGGTGGACACATAACTTAGGTGAGCCTCATTTGTACAATGTCAAGACAAAATTAAGCGTTGCTGATAATGTAGTCGCTGAATCTTCTATGAAATATGGCTTGCGAACCATCGAATTGGTGCAAGAAAAAGATGCAAAAGGCACGTCTTTCTACTTCAGATTGAACGGTGAACCCGTTTTTGCAAAAGGCTCAAATTTGATTCCGTTACATTTTTTCCAAGAAAAAGTAACGCCTGAATTGACCGAAAAAACGCTTGAAACGGCTAAACAATCGAATATGAATATGCTCCGCGTTTGGGGCGGCGGCATTTATCAAACCGATTTATTTTATCAAAAATGCGATGAAAAAGGCATTCTAGTTTGGCAAGATTTCATGTACGCTTGTGCGATGTACCCTAGCGACGATGAATTTTTGCAGAATGCCCGTGCCGAAGCCGTTGAGCAAGTGCAACGCCTACGCAATCACGCAAGCCTTGCTTTGTGGTGTGGCAACAACGAAATCAACGAAGCATGGAACAATTGGGGCTGGCAACCACGTTTTAATCCTGACCAAAAAGCGTTTATTTGGAAGGCTTACCAAGATGTTTTTCAAAAAATGTTGCCCGAAGTTGTCGCGGAATATGCAAATGGCACAACGTATTATGAAAGCTCGCCACGTTTTGGACGCTATAATCCAAAAAGCTATACTGAGGGAGACAACCATGACTGGTATGTTTGGCACGACGAAAAACCGTTTGAGCATTTTGAAGAAAACATACCACGCTTCATGTCAGAATACGGTTTTCAATCTTTTCCCGAATGGCAAACAATTGAGTCATTTACGGAAGAAAAAGACCGTGCTTTGGAGACAAGCGTCATGTTGGCGCATCAAAAACATCCGCGCGGCAATCAGTTGATTAAAAAATACATGGAGCGAAGTTTCAAAAAACCTAAAACTTTTGAAGATTTTACGTACATCAGTCAACTCGTTCAAGCCGACGGCATCAGTCGGGCGATTGAAGCACAACGCCGCGCAAAACCTTATTGCATGGGCAGTTTGTATTGGCAATTGAATGACGTTTGGCCCGTCGCTTCGTGGTCGAGTATGGACAATCGAGGGCGTTGGAAAGCCTTGCAATACGCCGCCCGAGACGCCTACGCCGATGTCTTGATTTCACCAAAAGTTCAGAAAGATTCTATCAACGTGTCCTTCGTGAATGATAAAAGAGAAGCCGTTGAAGGCGATTTTTTTATCTACGTGATGGATTTCGCAGGGAAAGTTTTGTACATGGACGGGCGTTATAAAGTATTGAGTGCCAATAGTTGCGCCGTCGAATACACGAATAAATTGTCCGTTTTGTTGCAAGGTAATTCGCCTAATGAAATCATGTTTGTGATGAATTTCAAACCGAAAGACCACCCCGAGCGGAATGTGCAACGGACATTTTATTTAGTGCCGCCGAAAGATTTGAAATTAGACCAAGAAGTGAAAGTTTTGAAGGAAGTGAAGCCCGTTGAAGGTGGTTACAACATCCGTTTACGGTCATCAGGGCTGCTAAAAAGTGCCGTTTTTTCGACAAATACTGAGGGGTGGTTTGAGCAAAACTATATGGACATAGTGCCAAATCAAGACTATACGGTTTTCTTTAAAACAAAGGCAACGCTTTTTGAAGTCGTTAATTCTTTGAAAGTCAAGTCATTAGCAGATACTTATTAATGCTTAACAGCAATTTCCACTTTGGCGTCATGGGAACACAGATTGGGCTGATACGACTGATACGACTGATTTACACTGATTTTTTTATGGTTTCCCAAAAAAAAATCAGCGTAAATCAGTCGTATCAGTCTAATCAGTGGGTCATAAATCCCAAAAGCGGAAACTACTCTAACGGAACGAACTCAAATCCCCAAAAACCTTTCTGAATCGGCAACTCCACTTCCCCACCCGACTCAATGCCGCGAAACAACTGTTGCTTGCTACGAACGCGGTCAGGCTCTGAATTTCTAAGAAAATAGGTATAAAAACCATCAATTTCGGGCAATTTATCCTTAGAAATACCGAAACGCCCCGTCCGAATCGGCTCTTGTCGCTGAAAAATGACTTTTACACTGAGGGGATCTTTTTCTGCAAAAAAGCGATTTGAGCAAATAAATAAATAAGGAAAAATAAACATACCAATCAGTACTAAAAACGCCCCGATTTGGAAACGTTCTAGCCCGTCAGTTATCGTTTTTTTGTAATAAAAAAAGGCTGCTAAACCAACAACGATACCGACCACTACACCTCGAAAAAAGAGGAATCGAATGTCGAATGTATTGCTAAAATACGGTACTTCACGCGTATAGCCGTAAAGCGTAGCGAATAAGAGGGCAACTGCCCCAATGGATTTTAGTTTATTCATCTTTTTATGAGTTCTACGTTTTCGCCAAATTTATTCCGCAACAATGCGCCGATTTTCTTCAATTCTGCTTGATTTTCATAATTTACTTCGCAACCAATGAGCGTTAAACCACCGCTAGGCCGCTCGTAAATGCTGTAACCTTTGGCCGCAATCCACACTTTTAGCTTCTGAATATTGCGTTTATCGCCAAAGCCACCAATCAAAAATGTCGCTTTTTTACCCATTTTTGGCGTGGCCAAATCGGGTTGTCGGTTCATTTTTGTTTCGTTCTTAGGCGTTTCAGACAACATATCGGGGGAAGTAATTGTCGTCACATCTTGTTGATTATGAGGCACTTGCGTCGGTGATGCCCCATTTACAGGGGGAGCGGTATTTTCTTTTGGCAACAAATTATCGTTTTGCAAAGGGCTTGTGTTGACGTTCGGTTCAGCCGAGCGCGTTTTTTTAGACCCCTCAGTATTTTTAGCCATCGGCGTATCCATCAGCTCCCAAATCAGTACACCTAAAAACGCGACAACCGCCGCCGCAGGTAGCCAAGTTCGCCAATTGTCCTTCAATTTATCCATAAAATCAACCGTTTTGGGCGATTCTTGCATCGTCGGCGGCTGAACATTGTCAATCGGCGTTGGAAATTGAGCCGAATTAACGCCGCCCAAAGTCTCAATCAGCAAAGGCATTTGCGCTGTTTGCGCGTCATCTTGAGACATTTTCGCCGTTTCTTGCTGCGAAAACGAAAGCGAAGGTGTTGCCTCCAATGTTTGGTCTCGATTTACTGAGGGAGCCGATTTTTCGACTTGCTGCGTATGAATCGGCGGCATTGAAGCCTGTGGTTCGGGCGTCAAATCGGCAGCAGATGATTTTGTTATCCCCTCCATTTTGTTCCGCATAACAGGCGCGTATTGAATGGTTGGCAAGCCAAAAGATGACGTGTTAAAATTTGTAGAATCGGGCAAAAACTGGATTTTATGGGCAAAATCGCGGTACAATCGCCCTATTTCGGGCAAAACAACGATTTCTCCTTTGTCAAAATTCGACCTCGTATCATTAGCAAAAGCTTCAATATATTCAAGCGCAGCCGTTGAACCCAAACGGTATTTTTGTCGAATATGATCCACCAAACGGCCATCGTTCATCTGCAAATTGGCATCGAAAGCGATGTGAAACGACGGCGGTGCCAATTGCCCATTCACCGCATCCACAACCGCAGGTTTGTACGCGCTTGTGAAGCCACCAAAATTAGGAATGCTTATCGAGCCGTCTTCAATAAGAATTTCTTTAATGTCTGTTGCTAATTTAATGTCCATTTTCGATGCAAAAAAATGATGAATGATAAATAATGAATGATAAATTTTTAGGAACTCAATATTTTACTTAATTGATTTTCAACCCTTTAATCACTCAATTCTGCTGTAAAAGTAGAAATTTCGGTGCCAATCCAAGCAAAAATTGCTCAAATAACTTCTGCCAAAACAAAAATACTGCCGCCCACGTATATCAAATCTTGTGATGTGGCAGACCGTTTTGCTGCCGCTAAAGCCCTTCGCACCGATGTGTATGCCTTGCCATGCCGCCCAACTTCTACCGCCGTACCCCTCAGTATTTCAGCATCTAAACCACGTGGAATGTCGGCTTTTGCAAAATAATACGTCGCTTCGATGGGCAAAAGTTTAAGCATTTTTGAAATATCTTTATCTTTAACGACGCCTAAAACGATGTGTAATTTATTGAAAGTCAAACTATTAAGCTGTTTCATACTCAAAGTCAAACCACCTTCATTGTGTGCCGAGTCGCATAAAATTGTCGGCTCTCGCCCAATGACTTGCCAACGGCCAATAAATTTTGTCAAGGCTGTCAAATTCAAACAACCGTCTTGAATTGCCTTGTCCACTACCCCCTCAGTAAAACGGCTCAAAAACGGCAAGGTCTTTAAAATTTCAAAGGTTTGTAGAACCGTTGCTACGTTTTTTGCTTGATAATCGCCGCCAACGTTCACTTTTAGAGTATCAAAAAACAATTTTCCGTTTTTTAATACTTGAAAAGTCGTATAATCAAAATCTTGTTCTGTCGGTTTCAAGGTAAATATTTGCGAAGCCAAACTAATCGGGGCGTTCATTTCGGTGGCTTTTTTTTCAAAAACAGGCTTGGTTTCGGCGTGTTCTTCACCAATCACAACGGGCGTTTGAGCCTTAATAATTCCCGCTTTTTCAAACGCAATCAAGGGTAAAGTGTCGCCAAGCATATCCACATGGTCAAAACTTATATTTGTAATGACCGACAGCATCGGCGAAATGACGTTCGTCGAATCAAAACGACCGCCTAAACCGACTTCAATGACGGCCACATCCACTTTTTCATTAGCAAAATAATCAAAAGCCATCGCAACGGTCATTTCAAAAAACGAGGGTTGAATCCGTTCAAATTCCGTTCGATTTTGTTCAACAAATCGAACGACGGCTTTTTTAGAAATATAATCGCCATTTATTTTAATGCGTTCTCTAAAATCGCGGTAATGTGGCGATACATACAAACCAACTTTTAAGCCTAAGGACTGCAAAATCGCCGCCGTTATATGTGCCGTTGAACCTTTACCATTCGTGCCACCGATGTGAATCGAAGGAAATTTTGTCTGCGGATTGTCCAAAACACGACACAAGTCAAGCGTATTTGTCAAGTCTTTTTTAAACGCCGCCGAGCCGATGCGGTGAAACATGGGCAAACTTTGATATAGATAATTAATTGTTTCTGAATAAGTCACGTGTTTTTTGAATTAAAAATTAAAAATTAAGCATTAAAGGCCAGTTGTGTAAATAAGATTTGACCTTGACTTTTAAAACTCGAAATCAATTATTTAAAGACGAATAATCGCTTAAAATTAAAGTCTTCAATAAAATTTCATCCTTAAAACATTAGATTACCAACGCCAAATAGAAAAGGGCAGCTTGCGCTACCCCCTCAGTATTTTTATGTTTTTCAATTTTTTTAAACGAATTGACTTCAAAATAGATTGCAGCAGTAATTTTCACCTTGAGATTTCAAGTTGCGGCGTAGCTGCAAAATCTCGGTAACACTAAACATACAAACCCGATTTCTTCTGCGGTGTAACCGCAAAACTACCTGTTTTGCGGTTACACCGCATAAAAAAGTAGTTAGAAGTTAAATATTACCGAGATTTGGCAGCTACGCCGCCGTGAAAAAGCCAAGGCGAAGATTACAGAGATTGCAAAAATTCATTTTTCAAATTGCTGATAATCAATTTATTACACTTTAAAATTTTTTAAATCTGAAATTTGAAATTGCCTTATCGGACAATAAAATTATACGTAATCGTTCCGCATTGTCTTTCAGCACCACCCGCCGAGAAGCGGTATTGTCGTGCATTCCGAACCGCCGCATCAATCAATTCCGAGTCATTGCTGTTAGAACCTAAGGCTTTATACTTCGCACTCGTCACATTGCCATCGGCATCAACGCAAACATCGAGAACAATTCTACCCGCTTTCTGCGAATTTTCAGACAATTTTGGCGCAGTTTTCACGCCGCGACCGCCAAAACCATTGACCGTTCCCGGCCCCCGACCGATACCATCCAAAACTTTTGAATCGGGGTCGCCGTCAGGTCGGCCTTGATTGCCAGGCTTGCCCGTATTGCCCTGACCAGTGCCAGTACCGCCGCCACCATTCGTGCCGCTACCTGTACCCGTACCAAAACGCCCCCCAAATTTATCTTTTGCCGCTTGTGCCGCCCGCGCTTTTTCATCCGCCTCACGCCGCGCATTTTCTTGCGCTTGACGCGTTGCTTCAGCTTGGCGTTGTTTCTCCCGTTCAGCCGCTTGTTGCTGGTATTTAGCCTCTTCATTTTTCCGCTTAGTCTCCTCTTGCTGCCTTCTGACGGCCACCGCATTCGGGTCTTCCGTCGTCTGAATTGGCTTAGAAGGCGTCGGCGCGGGTGCAGGTTTTGAAATAACAGGCTTCACAGGCGGCGGTGGTGTCGGCGCAGGTGTCGGTGCAGGTTTAGATGCAGGCGCGCTGTTGCCCGCATCGGGGTCAGGCTTTCCTGGCGCAGCATTGTTGCCGCTTCCTTGATTTGGCAAACCCAACGCTGGGCCGCCACCCAACAAATCTTGGGGCAACTCCACGACAATTTGAGCGGGTACTGTCGGCTTTGGCGGCGGCAAATCGGGCGTAAAATATAGCCCTAAAAGCAAAACTGTATGCACCGTCATACTCAACAACATCCCTTTTTTGTCGTTTTCTTTTTCCGTTTTCTGACCGCGAACAGTCATCTTTGAATTGTCCATTTACTACTGACAATTTAATCACACTACCATATTTTGCTTCACACAGAGTTCACAAAGGACACAGAGTTTTTATAAATGATTGATTATTAATTGCTCTGCGTTCGCGGAAACTCTGCATAAAGTGAATTATACAGCAGTATGAAATTTAATTATTTTACTACGTAATAGTTTGAAATTAAAGCACTTAGCAGTACGTTATATATATATATTACACACTATTTCTCGCTTCGCTCGAAAGGCGCGCAAGAGAGAATTTTTAAGGGGCGACATTGTTTTTTTGTTAAAAAAACAACGTCGCCCCGATAGATCTCCTCCAAAGGGCGTCTTTTGAGCGTAGCGAAAAACAGCCCGTTGTAAGTCTGAATATATATAAAACGCAGTACTCACTCCGTATCTAAATGCAAAACCGATGTGATAGCCAAGCCTTCGGTCATATCGAGGACTTGCACCATTTTTTCAACGGGTGCTTTTGAATCGGGTGAAACACCGACTTTAAAAGCACTGTTTCTGGCCTTATTGACTTCCAAAAAACGGCGAATCTTCGTGATGTCCATCGTAGAGCCATTAAGCAAAAAATTGCCACTTGCCGAAATGCCAATATCGTCGAGTTTATCGGTCGAAATCGGCTTTTTAGTCGTTTTGGCATTCCCGGGCAACGACAAATTCAAGGCACTCGGATGCACCATCGTCGAGACCATCATAAAAAATATGAGCAAAATAAAGATAATATCCGTCATCGAACTCATCCCCATTTCGCCATTTAGCTCTTTTCTTTCCCGTAAACGCATGATTTTTTAATTAAAAATTAAAAATTGAAAATTAAGAATTAACGAGAACACCCCCTCAGTATTTTTACTGTTTTAAGACTCAATTTTCTAATTTCTAACTAAATGAATTCAATTAAGAATCAAAAGGCTCTCGTAAATCCTCCCTTTAATTCTTAATTTTTAATTTTTAATTCCGAAAATTACTCACGTGGTGCAGTCGCTAAAACTGTTCGCGCCTTGAATTTATTAGCGATAGCGATAAGCGGCACGAGTTGACCCGTTGTCACGCCCATTTCAGCCGCAATTGTCAAAACGGGTTGGCCGTCGTTAGCGACACTCGCAAGCGACGCCCGAACGGTTGCTTCGAGGTTTTGAGCGGGTACAATTTGGTTGTTGACCATGTAACGACCGCTTTTTTCGATACTAATCGTTGTTTTCACGTTGCCCGTCGTTCGTTGGTCAGATTCGGGCAATTTGAATGGAAAAAACTTTACAAGCGTCGAGGTCAACATGAAGAAAATGAGGAGCATAAAAATAATGTCCGTCATAGAACTCATGTTCACTTCTACGTGCTTCTTTTTTCGACTTCTAATTGGCATTTTATTGCGTTTTTTCTTTTCAACCAACATTTTTCACACGTTATATATATTAGGTGTGGGGAATGAATAATAATAAACGATGAATTTACGTAGCGAATAAAAGATACGCTATAAAACTTCATTGTCCCTTTTATTCTAAATCAATCCCTAAAAATATTTGCTGAAAACGTTTTTTAAAAAATGTTCCATCGAAAATGAAATATCATTAAAAATTAAAAACAAATCGTACAAATAATTGATAATCAAATGCTTACAGAATTTTTAATTTTTAATTTTTAATTTCATTAACCCGTCGGCTCTTGCAAAAGGTCAATAAAGTTGAACGTACTTGTTTCCATATTATGAACGATGCGGTCAATCATGGTATTCAAAATACTGTACGCAACGAAGGCGAAAATGCCCACAATCAAACCACCCGCCGAGGTAAACATTTTGACGTAAATACCGCCCGAAATCGTCGAAATTGACAAGGCTTCTGCCGTTGAAAGGTCTTTAAACGTGGTAATCATACCCGCGATTGTACCCAAAAACCCGAACATCGGAGCCACACCCGCAATGATTGAAAGGATATTGGTGTTCGTTTCGAGCTTAAAAATCTCGAGTTTACCGACGTTTTCGATGGCGTGTTCGATGTCGTCAAGCGGTTTGCCGATACGCATCAAGCCTTTTTCAACCATGCGCGCAATGGGCGAATCGGTGCTTTGGCACAAGGCACGAGCGGCGCCGATGTTGCCGTTTTGGACGTGTGCGCGGATGTTGTTCATAAAACTCTCGTCAACTTGCGTCGCTTTTTTAATTGTCATGTAGCGACTGACAAAGATAGATACGGCAACGATGCTCATAATGAGCAAACACACCATGATGATAAGCCCGAATGTGCTGTGTGCGAGTAGCTCAAAAAGGCTCTCTGGCTCGGCTTGTTTGACGGCAGTTGCGGCAGCCGTTCCGCCTTGAAAAAACAATAGTATGTTGTGCATAATCTATTGATAGAAAGTTAGTTATGAATGGAAAATCTTTGTTAATAGTTCCTCGTTTTTAGCTGCGTCTATTGTCAGTGTTGGTAATTTTGACATTTGAAATTTCTTACCCCCTCAGTATTATGAGTAATTTTGACATTTGAAATTTGAAATCCGAAATTTATACCCCCTCAGTATGTCGAGCAAAAATGATTGTTTAAACTCGTTTTTTCAAGAAATATTTTGACGGATATAGTTGTCTTAGGAATGTGAAATAAATAAAAGCGTATTTTACGGGCTGTTTTTCGCTGCGCGAAAAAGACGCCCTTTAAAAGATTTTTTAAGGAGGCAGCTTGTTT
>JAYSRS010000283.1:0-1735 GCA_043720935.1 Saprospiraceae bacterium | reverse complement strand
AATGGTGTTTTTGCGGCAAAAGATTTAGGAAATTTTGCAAATTTCCTAAATCTGACACCCCCTCAGTATTTTGCGACATAAAGCCGATAATTCCGAATCTTAATCAGTTACAAAACCAACGTTTGAATTGCGTGTGGCAAAATCGTTACCTCTGCCGCTTTTGTTCCAATACACAAATTATACAACACTTTTTCACGGCTTTGATTCATCACTACGACCACTAATTTACCGTCCGCATTCAGGAAAGAAGTTGTCAATAATTGGCTGCGACTCGCGGCACTAATCACGCGTTTTGCCCCCAAACGAATGAATTTTGAAAAATGACCGATGTAATAATACGACGGCGTGATTATCAAATCGCCCGTTTTTGTATCGGCGTGAATCGGTGCGAAACAAAAATTGCCAACGTGATTCGGGCCGCCCGTTTGGTCTAACAGAATATTCCAATCTGTCCAAGCCACCGTTCCATTATTAAAATCGTTAATCATTGAACGCCCATAACGCTCGCCGTTTGCCCACAATTGGTATTTTTTAGCGTCAAAATTTTCCACACACCCCTCAGTAAAAATTAAGTTTTTATCGGGAAAAGACCGATTAACATGGCCCACATTGTCGAACATCGGTGCGCCGCCACTCCACGTTTCGTACCAATGAAAACCCATGCCCCAAGCGTATTTAGCGGCTTCGGGGTCATTGAAAATCGTATTGGCCCTTTGATTCATCAAATCTCGATTGTGATCCCAAACGATGATTTTTTTATCGCCCAAACCTTCTTTTTTAAGCGTCGGGCCGAGGTTGTTTTTCAAAAAATCGCGCTCTTGTTCTGCCGAATAAATGCACGATTCCCAACGTTGCGTGGCCATCGGCTCATTTTGAATCGTCAAACCCCAAATCGGGATGCCTTCTTTTTCGTAGGATTTTATGAACTTTACGAAGTAATTGGCCCAACTTTGAGCAAATTCAAGCTTCAAACTGCCCCCCCTCAGTATATCATTGTTTGTTTTCATAAAAGCAGGTGGACTCCACGGACTCACGTAGAGCGTGAGCTTGCCGCCCGCCGCTGCAATTGCTTGTTTGATAAACGGGATTCTGAATTTTCTATCGTGGTCAATATTGAACGATTTGAGTGCCGCATCGCCTTCTTTGATGTACGTATAAGTGTCGCTGCTAAAATCGCAACTGTGGATATTTGTCCGTGCAAGCGTGTAGCCGATTCCCTTTTCTTGGCTAAAATAGGCATCTAAAAACGTTTTTTGCTTGTCTTTTGACAGATTTGCAAAGATTTCGGCACTCGCATCCGTCAAAGCTGCCCCGATGCCCATAAAGGTTTGAAAGGTTTTAGTTGGGTCAACAAAGACGCTAATTTGTCCTTCATTCGGCTGTGCCAAGTCTCTAAATTGCACATTATCGGTTAACGATAATTTGAAATTTGAACTGTCCGCAGTCGTGTAAACAGCGACCGATTTACCTTCTGTTGAAAAGGGTTTTACAAGCACATTCGGCGTTAATTGCGCTGTTTTTTGATTGCATCCAAAGGCAAATAGAGCCATTGTTGCGATGATTACTTTTTTCATTCTTACTTATATTTTTTATTGAAAATTATTATTCTCCAAGAAACACTTAAAAGAGACTTTTCTTTTCGGAATTATCGGTTTTATGTCGCAAACCAATTTTTAAGTAAAAAATGGTGTTTTTGCGGCAAAAGATTTAGGAAATTTTGCAAATTTCCTAAATC
>JAYSRS010000282.1:0-14514 GCA_043720935.1 Saprospiraceae bacterium | reverse complement strand
ACGGGAAGTCAGGATTGTTAGTTGGTGTTTTAGTAGCTAAAGTTTGAAGCCCTACATCTAAACGTAAAGAAAAAGTGTAATCTAAAGCCTTACGCACGTGAACGCCAATACCAACACCTGGCTGAAAGTTCAAATCACCAATAAGACCCGCCAAACCTAAGCTAACACCAACTTCTGTTTGGTCACTACCTGAGAACAGCTTATACTTAGCTGAACTTGCGCTTTGCGTTGCATTCTGTGCAAACGCCGTGACTGTCATCGCAGTCATTAAGGAGAATGTAATTATGAATTTCCTTGTCATAGGGTTGAAACTTTGAAAGATTAAATAATAATTGTATTTGAAATTTAAAGATATTAAATAATAATAATTGCAACAAAAGTATCTGCTTTTTAGATATGTCACAATGTTTCGCTCATTTTTTTTCCAAATCTGACTTAAATCAAGTAGAAAAATGCTCCTTTAACATTTTAAAAACATTTTGGGTAGCTGATTGGCATTGTTTAGTGAAAAATGGAGAAACGAACCGCTTAAAATTACTTCGTCTAAGACTATTGTTAGTTTGTTTAGTCACTCTAAACAAAAACTATTGTCCAGTTAGAACGCTTAATTTTTTGTCATTTTTTTCTTGACTAGTAGCTATATAAAAAGTTTGAGTGAGAAACCTTGATAATTTAAGTTGAAACAAATCACACATACTTAATTATCATTTTACAGGTATTTCTGATAAATAGTTTCACTAACACATCAAATATTTTTTTGTTAGAAAAACCAACCGAAATTATCTGCTTTGTGACGCTGATAATAGTTACATTCTTTTTCGTTAATTTTTTAAAATTGTTGCACACGCAAGTCGTATTTTTTTATTTTTTTTTAAAATATTTCTAAACTTTGACTTTTATACGAGGAAGAATGCACCTTAGTTCTTGATTTAACAGCTAATTTTGCCCAAAATTAAAGTATTTTTAACAACTTACACTTATTGTTTGCATAAATATTTTTTACTTATTCATTAAAAATCAATTACTTAGCTAAAATTTACTTAAAATCATAACAATGATGAAGCCACTTTTTCCACGTACATGGTACGTACAATTTTTTTTTATTTTTTCTCTGACATTTTTCTCTAAAAAGGCAAATGCACAAAATAGTGACATTATTCAAACCGAAAATTTGAAAAAACACATTGAGTTTTTGGCTTCCGACAAACTCGAAGGGCGGGGAACGGGTACGAAAGGCGAGCTGAAAGCAGCTAAATATATCGCCAAACAATTCAAAAAAATCGGCTTGAAAGGCGCGGGTACTGAGGGGGGGTATTTTTATAAATATGCTTTCAAGAAAAAAACAGACCCGCACGGGGGCGAAGACCCGAATCAAGCACCTGTTAATACACAAAACGTCATCGGCTACTTGGATAATGGTGCAGAATTTACGATTGTCATTGGTGGGCATTACGATCACTTGGGCTTAGGGCATGATCATAATTCTTTGGATGCCAATCCTGAAAATAAAATCCATAATGGTGCGGACGACAATGCGAGTGGTACGGCGGGTGTCATTGAGTTGGCGCGTTATTTCACTAACAATGGAAAAAAAGAGCCGTTCAACTTTCTGTTTATGTGCTTCTCGGGTGAAGAATTGGGCTTAATTGGTTCGAAGAAATTTACTGAAAATCCTACATTCACCCTTGAAAAAGTCAATTACATGATTAATATGGATATGATTGGCCGCTATTCATCCGAAAAAGGCTTGGTTGTTCAAGGTGTTGGCACATCGCCGCTTTGGGTTAAAATGTTGTCGTATATTCCAACGGATATTAAAATTGTTCAAGATTCATCGGGTGTTGGGCCTTCGGATTATACGTCGTTTTATTTGAAAAAATTACCCGTTTTGGGCTTTTTTACGGGCGGTCATGCAGACTATCACAGGCCGTCGGACGATGCCGATAAAATTAATTACGAAGGTGAAAAAACGGTTTTGAACTATATTGCGCGCGTTGTGGAAGCCACTTGCACGTTCCCAAAAATGGAATATTCTGAAACGAAGCAGCCACAAATGACGGCCCGTTCTTTCAAGGTCACGATGGGCGTGATGCCTGATTACGCATTCGACAGAAAAGGCATGCGTATTGATGGTGTAAGTGATGGAAAACCTGCCGCAAAAGCGGGTCTGAAAGCGGGTGATATTGTCTTAAAAATCGGCGATAACGACATCGCAGACGTGTATGGTTACATGGACGCACTTGGAAAATTCAAAAAAGGAGAGGCCACAAAAGTGACCGTTCAGCGTGGTACAGAGTCTCTTGTTTTAGACATAACTTTTTGATAATCAAAATTTTATGAAATTATACCCCCTCAGTATAAAGTCAAATTTCAGCTAAAAAATATAATCGCTTAACTGTATCACGGACTTTAGTCCGTGAATGTTTAAATATCATTTTTGTCTCTAAAAATAGCTACGCTATTCCATCAATCAAGACGAGAGAAATAAACATTCACGGACTGAAGTCCGTGATACGATTTAGAAAATTCAAAATCATGAATGAATTTAGTCTCACCACACCCGCCGTTTTGTTCCCCGCTATTTCGTTGCTTGTGCTCGCGTACACGAACCGTTTTTTAGCGGTGTCCACCCTTATTCGTAGTCTAAAAGATAAATTTGTCGAAGACCACGAGGAGAAACACATTCTTCAGATTCGCAATCTAAGACGCCGCGTTTTTCTCATTCGAAATATGCAAATGTTGGGCGCCTTGTCCTTGTTTTTGTGCATTTTGAGTATGTTTTTCATTTTTGAAAATAATACAATTGCTGCAAAATACATTTTTAGCGGCGGTATGATTGCCTTGATTATGTCTGTAACATTGTCTTTGCGGGAGATTCATTTGTCTGTTATTGCCTTGAATGTTGAAATGAAAGACATAGAAGAACACCTACACGAGAAAAGAACTTTGTTATCTAAAATTCAGGAATTTGACTTTTGAGGCCCATTTTTCAAGCGTTTTGTTCGTTTTTTGATTTTTTTCTTGATTTTTGTAAAAAAAAACAAAAAAAAAGATCACCCAATCGCACGTCTTAATATCTTGCCTCGAAATCGGCTTATTTCTTTCGAGAAATCAGTGCATTAAAACCTAAAACACCTTCCTTCACGGCGTTTTACACATTAAAATCGGCTTTATACTGAGGGGTACTTTCCTCTTTCAAACAGCATAATTTTTTAACAAACATTTCTGTAAACCATTAAAACCCAGTCCTTCGCTATGAAGAAAATAGGCATCCTATTCGGTCAAGAAAATACCTTTCCGTGGGCGTTCATTGAGCGCGTGAACGAGAAAAAAATCCCGGGCGTTATCGCCGAAGCCGTCACGATTGACAAGGTGATGCAAGCCGACCCGACGGAGTATGCGGTGATTATTGACCGCATCTCGCAAGATGTACCGTTTTATCGGGCCTATTTGAAAAATGCCGCTATTTCAGGCACTGCCGTCATTAACAACCCGTTTTGGTGGTCGGCTGATGAGAAGTTTTTTAACAATGCGTTAGCGGTCAAAATTGGCGTTCCCGTGCCAAATACCGTCATTTTGCCGTCCAAAATGATGCCTAACGACACCAATGCGAACTCATTTCGCAACTTGAAATATCCGTTAGATTGGTCGGAAATTTTTAAATACATTGGCTTTCCTGCCTATATGAAACCGTTTGATGGCGGTGGTTGGAAATCGGTGTATAAAATCCATAACATGGAAGATTTCTTTGACAAGTACGCCGAAACCGAGCAAATCGTTATGATGTTGCAATCGGAGGTCGTGTTTGAAGAATACTTCCGTTGTTACTGCTTGGGCGGTAAATATGTCCACATTATGCCGTATGAACCCCGCAACCCGCATCATTTGCGCTATGCCGTGGAGACGAAAAGCTCGCCTGAAATGTTGGCACTCGTCGAAGATTATGTGTTGAAATTGAATCATGCGTTGGGCTACGATTTCAATACCGTTGAGTTTGGCGTTCAAAATGGCATTCCTTACGCCATTGATTTTTGCAATCCTGCACCTGACGCGGACATCAATTCAGTTGGTAAAGCCAATTTTGATTGGATTGTTGAAAACGCCGCAAACTATGCTATTGAGTGTGCTTTGGCACACAAAGACGGTCAAATGAACCTCACTTGGGGGACTTTTGTCAAAAATGCTGCCCAAGGTCTGGCCGCAAATGCAGGAGACACCCCCTCAGTATCTGTGCCTGAAAAAGCGGCTGCTGCACCTAACGCAACGGCAAAAGTTGAAGCGAAAGCCGAAGCTGCTGCCCCTGTAAAAGCGGCGGCGAAACCTGCTGCAAAATCTGCTGCGCCTAAAAAAACGGCGTCAACTAAGACGATTTGAAGATTATTGAAGGCATTGGCTCCAAAATTGAAGAATTGTTGAATGCGGGTGGCATTAATTCTTTCAAAGATTTGTCGGAATCAAACACCGACGCTTTGAAAGCGATCCTCGCGGGCGGCGGCAAGCGTTACGCGATTCACAATCCTGAAACTTGGGTGCAGCAAGGTTTTCTCGCGGCATCGGGAAAAATGGACGAACTCAACGTGTTGCAAGCAGAATTGAACGGCGGTAAAAAATAACGCTGTCAGAAATATTTTTTACTAAAAGCCGCGCCAAATCCACTTTTGGCGCGGCTTCTTTGTTAGGGCAACCGTCTAACATACATGGGCCACTGATTTGACTGATTTGACTGATTTGACTGATTTGACTGATTTGACTGATTCACACTGATTTTTTTCTTGAAAATCATAAAAAAATCAGTGTAAATCAGTCAAATCAGTCGCATCAGTCAAATCAGTGGCCCATTACGCTTTAGTTTTTAATTCCTTTTTGACCCCTCAGTATTTTTCGTATTTTTAAGGAAATTACACTACTTTTACGCCTATTTTATTACAAAACTCAAATTACTTGTATGTCCACTGAAAAAGCAGACCAACCCAAAATTATTATTGACCTCGCCGCAATTAACGCCAAACAGCTTGATTTACAGCGCATTAAAGAAGAATTAAAAACTGAATTTGTCGGCATTGACTACATCATTGACGAACTTATTGATTGCGTTCGGATTTGGTATTTGATGCCCGAAGTTTTGACCCGACCGATTATCGTCAGTCTGTGGGGCATGACGGGCGTGGGTAAGACCGATTTAGTGCGAAAAATGGTCTCAAAACTCAATTACCAAGACCGTTTTGCTGAAGTCGAATTGTCGAATAGCGATGCTTTGGGCTATTGGCAGTCGTCGGTTTCGGGCATTTTGGCTTCGCAAAATATGAACGACGGCAAGCCTTCGATTGTCCTTTTTGATGAAATTCAACGCTTTTCCACGCTCGACCCTGACGGAAACGCCTTGCCGAATGTCCGTTTTCAAGATTTTTGGGAACTGTTGAGCGATGGTAAATTAGCGAAGCGCGATGTGAAAGAAGATATTGACCAATATTTGAATTCGTTTGGCTATAATCAGTTCACCCGCAAGAAGCAAGCAACGCAGCAAGCGGCTCAAAATGCTCAAAATTCGCCTAATTTAAGCGAAAATACTGAGGGGGGTACACAGCAGCCCGAAGAAGTGACCGTTGGGATTTGGCAAGCCGAACGGTTAAAAAAATTGTTCGGTTTGGATGAAAGCATCGTCACGCTTGCGGATATGACGGAGGATGATGTGTTGTTGAAAATGCAAGAACAAAAGCAAAAAAAGAAGATTTACGAAGCGATTGACCACGCCAAAACCCTCATTATTATCAGTGGGAATTTGGACGATGCGTTTCAGATGTCGGGCGATGTGTCGGAAACGGACGTGGATGCCGATATTTTTTACGCTTATACGGCGAAAATTACGTTGGTGGACATTAAAAATGCCTTGACAGCGAAGTTCAAACCCGAACAAGTGGCGCGTTTTGGCAATATTCATTTGATTTATCGCAGCTTGCGTCGGCGTGATTTTGAGGAATTGATTGACATTCAAGTTCAAAAAGTGATTGGGAAAACCAAACATTTTTTTGGTGTTGAATTGGAAGTGTCGCAACGCATTAAAAAATTGATTTATCAAAATGGCGTTTTTCCCGTGCAAGGCGTTCGACCCGTTTTTTCAAGCGTGATTGATGTGTTGGAAACCAATTTGGCAAAGTTTCTTTTTGAAGCCTTGATGAGCGGAAAAACCAAAATTTCGATTGATTACCTAACAAAATCGAACAAGTTGACGGCAAAATTTGATGATAAAACGGGTATTGATTTGAAATATATTGGTCGCGTTGACCGCATCAGACAGGACACACAGGCCGATAGTTTGGCCAATATCAGCGTTCACGAATCGGGTCACGCAGTCGTTTATGGCGTTTTGTTCGGGCTTTCGCCTTTGCAATTGAAGTCGCGGGTGGCCTCTTCGATGGTCGGCGGCTTCACTTTTCCCCACCAAATTCACACGACACGGCAACGAATGTTGGACAAAATTAAAGTCTATTTGGCGGGTGGTTTGGCCGAAGAAATCGTTTTTGGTGAAGGCAATGCCACAACAGGCCGCAGCAGCGACCGCCAAGAAGCCACGTTTTTGGCCGTCGAATTTGTTAGAAATTATGGCTTTTTGCCCCAATTTCAAGCAGTTTACAGCTTAAATCCGACCGTGGCGATGAAAATTGACGTGACCGACAGCGCGATTGAGACAACGCTTCAAGCACTCGCCGTCGAAACCCGTGCTTTGCTCGAAACGCATAAAGATTTTTTACTCGATTTGTCAAAACAGTTGCGCGTTAGCGGTGATTTGGATACGAAACAAGTAGCGGCAATTGCGTTGAAATACGGCGTCGCTTTGAAGGTCATGCCAGAAGCGCATCTGGCGATTCCTGATTATCAAAATATGTTGAATAAAAAAGTTTAACTTTCATTTTATCGAAGTAATCCCTATTTACTTCTAAAAAAATAGTCCATTGTCGCAAGGCAATGGACTTTTAGTTTTCAGAATGCCCCGACAGAGAAATTCTTAATTTTTAATTCCTAATTTTTAATTATAAGCGATGCAGCTAACGATTGCCAATCTCAACAAGACCTACGCGAACGGCGTTCAGGCACTTAAAAACGTGAATATTACCATTCCGCAAGGTATGTTCGGGCTGTTAGGGCCAAACGGTGCGGGAAAATCCTCGCTCATGCGGACAATTGCGACCCTTCAAGAAGCCGATTCGGGCGAAATTCAGATGGGCGGCATCAATATTTTGCGCGAAAAAGACGCTGTTCGACGCGTTTTGGGCTATTTACCTCAAGAATTTGGGGTTTATCCCAAAATCACCGCCGAAATGATGCTCGACCACATTGCAGCACTGAAAGGCATTGCGAACAGCCGCGAACGCAAAGAAGTCGTCGGTTCACTACTTGAAAAAGTGAATTTGGCGCACGTCAAATCCAAAAATCTCGGTACTTTCTCGGGCGGTATGAAACAACGCTTTGGCATTGCCCAAGCCTTGATTGGCAATCCGCAACTCATCATCGTGGATGAGCCGACGGCAGGACTTGACCCAACGGAACGCAACCGTTTTCACAATCTTTTAAGCGAAATCGGCGAAAATACCATCGTTATTCTCTCCACGCACATTGTTGAGGACGTAACGAACCTCTGTTCCGACATGGCGATTATCAACAAAGGCGAAGTCGTCGCAACGGGCAATCCGAACGATTTGGTGGAGAGCCTGAACGGTAAAATTTGGCAAAAAATGATTGAAAAATCCGAAGTTGCCGCCTACGAAGCCCAATACAATGTCATTGCGAAGCAATTAAAAATGGGTAAAACCGAAATCAATGTCTTGGCAGATAGCGCACCCGCCGACGGTTTCAAACGGACAGAAGCCACTTTGGAGCATGTGTATTTTGCCAAAATTGCGGAGAGGTAGTTATTGGTTATTTGGCAACGAAATACTGAGGGGGTCTATTTTTTTATAAAAAATTGATTATCAATGTTTTACGCGCCTAAATAATCTAGCAACAGCAATTTTCGCTTTGGCTTTTCACCTTGCGGCGTAGCTGCAAAATCTCGGTAATACCAAGTCTATAAGCTCAGTTTTTCATGCGGTGTAACCGCAAAACCGCTTGTTTCGCGGTTACACCGCGTAAGAGAGCCGTGGATAGTGTAAATATTACCTAGATTTGGCAGCTACGCCGCCGTGAAAAAACCAAAACTGAAATTGCTGAAAGTATTAAATTCGATTTTGCAAATATTTGATAATCAATGCTTTGCACTTTGAAATTTGAAATCATAAATTTGAAATCTTTCATATCATGTTTAAAGAAATATTCCTCTTCGAACTCAAATATCGTTTGCGGCGGCCTGCTACCTATTTTTACGGGTTGTTGCTCTTCGTTTTCGCACTATTTATCTTCCTGTACGGCGGTGGTGGCGAAAAAATAAACGTGGATTCGCCGTTCTATTTGTCATCGCAACTGACCGCCGTGTGCATTTTTGCCACGATGGTCGCTTCCGCAATTTTGGGTGTTCCTGTCTATCGAGACATTGAACACGACACCAAAAACTACTTTTTCACCTATCCAATCAGCGAAAAAGGCTATCTTTTGGGGCGATATTTCGGTTCTTTGGTGATTTTAGCCCTCGTCGGGATGATGATACCCGTCGGTGCGGCAGTCGGTTCAGCACTTGGCCCGGTTTTTAATTTGGGCGACAATGCCGACCGTTACGAAGGCTTCCGTTTGGCAAAATACGCGACCGTGTATTTCACGATGATTTTGCCCAATTTCTTTTTCGTAGGCACGTTGTTTTTCTCACTCGTCGCGCTCACGCGCAACATTTTTGTCAACTATGCGGGTGGCATTTTTCTATTTATCGCCTACATTTTGACGTTGACGCTTACGCAAGATTTGGAGAACAAAACCCTCGTTCAATACCTCGACCCTTACGGCTTGTCGGCGTTGAACGAACAATTCAAAACGCTCACGCCAGCCGAAAAAAACACCTTCAATGGCTATTTCCAAAACATCTTGGTTTGGAATCGTTTGTTGTGGATGGGTTTAGCGGCTTTGCTCCTAGGATTTACGCTCTATCGGTTTGATTTTCAACGGTTTATAGCCGTGAAATTGGGTAAAAAGCAAACCAAAGCCGCCGCATTAGTCGCTGTTGCCGAAGCAAAAGCAGAGAGTTCCATCTCTAAATTACTCCCCTCAGTATCCAAGGTGTTTTCGCAGCGTTTTTACTTGAAATCCATGTTCAGTCTCGCGGGTTTGGAGTTTTGGAACATCCTTAAAGACACTTATTTTATCGTGATGCTCGTGGCGGGTGCTTTGTTTTTGATACTCGACGGCTATTTTGGGTCATCTACTTATGGCGTCAAAGACCTGCCGATGACCTACAATATGCTCGAAGCCCAAGACGCTAATTTCTTCTTTTTCGTACTCGTTATCATTGTTTTTTACACGGGCGAGGTCGTTCACCGCGACAAATCCGTCCGCTATGCCAACATCGCCGACGCGCTGCCCGTACCGAATTGGATGATTTACGGCTCTAAATTTCTGTCGCTGATTTACGTCATTTTGTTGATTGGCGTGGTCGTCATTGCTTGCGGAATGCTCAATCAAGTGGCGCAAGGATATTTCAATTTTGAACTGCCTTTGTATCTAAAAGGCATGGTTGTACCGACTGGAAAACGAATTTTGATGGTTATGTTGGCGTTTTTTATCCATATTTTGGTCAATAACAAATTCGTTGGTCACGTTGTGAATGTCGGTTTTTGGGTTTTGCAAGGCGGCATTCAGCAGTTTGCGGAGTTGAGTTACAATATGTTGTTCTTCGGCAACACCCCTCAGTATCGGCTCTCGGACATGAACCAAATGGGCCATTTTTGGGCATCCCAAGGCAGTTTTTTGACGTATTGGTTGGCACTCGGCGGCATTATGCTTGTCGTTGGCAACTTGTTCTGGAATCGCGGGTCGGAAGATTCTTGGAAAGCCCGTTGGTCGTTGGTCAAACAGCGTTTCAATAAAGTATCGGCGGCAAGTTTGGTGGCTTTGACGGCTCTGTTCATCGGGTCGGGTGCGTGGACATATTATAACGTGAGCGTGGTCAACAAATTCACAACTTCTGACCAAGACCGCGCAATCCAAGCAAATTATGAAAAATTCTATCGAAAATACCTCAATATCCCACAGCCGAAAATTACGGACGTAAAAATTGATGTGAATTTATACCCCTCAGTACGTCGGGCAGATTTGATGGGATTTTTTACGATGGTCAACAAATCGGGCAAGCCGATTGATTCACTGCATTTGAACAATACGAGTCCGATTACTTTTACGGATATTACAAAATTGACGTGGAATGGTCAGAATTTGAGTAAAATTCTCAACGATACGGTGCATAAATATTACATCTACCGACTGCCGAAAACCATGATGCCCAACGATACTGTACGCGTTGAAATGGCGATTCGGGCAGAATATCGCGGTTTCCCGAACGAAGGCATTGACCGCAGCATCGTTTATAATGGGACGTTTTTCGACCTTAGCATCTTGCCGCAGATGGGTTATTCGGCGCAAGGCGAGTTGAGTTCTGAAAAATACCGCAAAAAATACGGCTTGCCGATTCGGGATTTTGAACAGCCGTTGCGGACGGATAGCTTAGGTTTGAAGACACTTTTGTTCAACGATGATGGCGATTTTGTTAGTTTTGAAGGTGAAGTTTCGACCGAAGCCGACCAAATTGCGATTTTGCCTGGTTATTTACAAAAAGAGTGGACAACTACTGAGGGGGGCGTAATGCGCCGACATTTTGAGTACAAACAAGACAATTTGATGGATTTGTTTTTCAACATCGTCTCTGCACGTTACGATGTGAAACGCGACACGATAACTTTGGCAAACGGAAAGCCTTTGAATGTCGAGATTTTTCACCATCCGAAACACACGTATAATGTGAGTCATTTTACTGAGGGGGTCAAAGATGCGGTGCAGTATTGTTCCAAAAACTTCGCGCCCTATCAATATCGGCAATTACGGATTTTGGAATTTCCACGTTATGCAGGTTTTGCACAGTCGTTTCCGAACACCGTTCCTTATTCGGAGTCGTTTGGTTGGGTTGCCGATTTTTCTGATGTTAATAAAACAGATTATGCGTATTACGTTACAGCCCATGAAGTTGCACATCAATGGTGGGGACATCAGATTTGTCCGAGCTTTACGCGGGGCGCGAACCAAATTTCGGAATCAATGGCCGAATATTCGGCTTTGATGGTTTTGCGGCAAAAATATGGCAACGATGTAATGCAAAATTTCTTGAAATACGCCCTCGACCGTTATTTGTCGGGGCGTGGTTTTGAGACGAAATCGGAGGAAACGCTGCTCGATAACGAAACAGGTGCCTATATTTGGTATCAAAAAGGCTCTATGGTGTTGTACGCTTTGCAGGATTATATTGGCGAAGAAAAACTGAACACCGCGTTTAAAGCCTTCGCGCAAAAATTTGCGATGAAAGAAAAACCGCCCTTTGCAACGACCGATGATTGGTATGGCTTTATCAAAACGGCCACGCCCGATTCGCTCAAATACTTCGTAGAGGATTGCTTTGAAAAGGTGACTTTGTACGAAAATAAGGTAAAAAAAGCGGAATATACAGACTTGGGTAACGGGATGTCGAAGGTGAAACTGACCGTAGATGTTAAAAAACTCTACTACGACAAAAAGGGCAATCAGACTGCCGAAGGGAAGGGTAAGGACTTAATCGACATTGGTATTTTTACCGACGACAGTAAAAATGCCAAGGGCATGAAGCAAAAAACGCCGTTGTATTTGCAAAAACATTGGCTCACGTCGGGCGAGCATACGTTAGAATTAACGGTAAAAGGCAAGCCGCTAAAAGCGGGTATTGACCCTTACAACAAGCTGATTGACCGCATTGCAGACGATAATGTGATAGCGGTGGAGAAATTGTAATGTTAACACCCCTCAGTATTTTCGATAAAAAAAGCTGATTTTTCTTGGAAAATCAGCTTTTTTTATCGAAAATACTGAGAAACTGTTTTAAAACCTTACGCACTGTTTCTCGCTTCGCTCGAAAGGCGTGCTGAAAAGAATTTTTTAGGGACAACGTTGTTTTTTTGTTGAAAAATCTTCGATTTTTCAACAAAAAAACAACGTCGTCCCAATAGATTTACTCAATGGGCGTCTTTTGAGCGAAGCGAAAAACAGCCCGTAAAGTGTGTAAATAGGTTTTAAAACAGTTTCTAAGAGGTACTTTTTACGCTCAACTCAAACCCCTTTGTCATTTAGAAAGAACAAAACTCAAAACTTACTTTTTCCAAGCAAACGTCTTCAATATTCTACTCATGTCTTCCTTCAAAAAAGCCACAACGGGCGCAAGCGAATCCGTCCGCGAAGGGGCATTGATGTACAACGCCCCGCGCATAAAATGCTTCGTGCTGTCAGTCAAATAAAATTGAAATGGACAAGCGGCGGGGCCTTCAATGTCAAATGCAAAACCGCTTACGCCTTGCGGATTCTGTACGCGTTGGTCATTGATATAATCGGCTTTTATAACGTGTTTTCCTGCCAAAGAAAAAGCATCCGTCCGCAATTTTTCAAACGTATTTTTTTTACCAATATCATAATAACTGCAATGCAAGGTGGCATTGAGGCTTGGAATTGAGATGTTGAACCAACAATCTGACGGCGGTGTTTCGTCAAAAAACGACGTGTCGCGCTCAATTTTAGCGTAAGTTGGGTAGTCAAAGGTGAATTGACAGTAATTTTCGTCAAATTTTTGATAGCGATTGGCCGCATCAAAATTTGGAAAATTGACGCGTGGATAGCCGCGTGGCTTGGGTGTTTGCGCGTTGTCGCTGTCGCCGCATGAAGCGATTAACACAAGGGTTGCCAGAAGAAAAAAAGATTTTTTTAACATATTTTGATTGAATTGTATCACAGACTTTAGTCCGTGAATTAATATTTTAACGTAAATTTATAATTTTAACCTATTGATTATCAACAAGTTATATACAAGACCTTAACTTAAAACGCCGTCATTGCGAGGCACGAAGCAATCTGTTTAGGCTTGACAGACTGCGAAACAAAAAGATTGCTTCGTACCTCGCAATGACAACGTTTTTTAATTTAAACGAGTAATAAAATCTAATATCAATTCCAGATTTGTATCATTTTGAGTGCTTGTAAACTGAAATTTTCAATACAAATAGTGGCCAAAACGTCCATTTTCCTATGTTATTGGCTCACCTACACTTTATTATCGGTGCAATTTTACTACGAATGCCAACTACCTTGTACATTTGCAAGCTAAATACGCTCTAAAACGTCAAAATACTGAGGGGCCTATTTAGAAAAGTACACCCATTTTATAAAAATATTTTTCTACGTTTAATCATAAATAGTTGTAAATCAAGTATTTGTAAATATGAAATGCAACGATATTTGATGAGAAACAAACGAACAACTTACCAATGACAAAGATTCAAGCTGCCATAACGGGCGTTCACGGCTACGTGCCTGACTACATTCTGACCAACGACGAACTCGCCACGATGGTCGAAACCAACGATGAGTGGATAATGTCGCGGACGGGCATCAAAGAACGCCGCATTCTGAAAACCGAAGGCTGGGCTACTTCCGACATGGCTGTCGAAGCCGTCAAGGGTTTGCTGTCAAAAACCGACACAAAACCCGAAGAGGTCGAGTTGCTGATATGCGCGACGGTGACGGGCGACATGGTTTTTCCCGACACCGCCAACACGATTTGTCATAAATTGGGTGCGAAAAACGCGTGGGCTTACGACATTAACGCCGCTTGTTCGGGCTTTTTGTATGCCTTGATGACGGGGTCTAAATTTATTGAAAGCGGTATGCACAAAAAAGTTGTCATCGTCGGTGTGGACATGATGTCGAGCATTATTGACTACACAGA
Source organism: Saprospiraceae bacterium (assembly GCA_043720935.1). Lineage (GTDB taxonomy): Bacteria > Bacteroidota > Bacteroidia > Chitinophagales > Saprospiraceae > JAAFJT01. The sequence goes on along the minus strand of JAYSRS010000282.1, from coordinate 584 downwards.
CCGCGCAACGTGCATTATTTTTGGCGATGGTGCGGGTGCGGTGATGCTCGAACCGACCAAAGAAGGCGTCGGTGTGATGGACGGCGTTTTGCGCGGCGATGGTGCTGGGCGCGAGTTTTTGAACATCAAAGCGGGTGGCTCGCTTCTACCTGCCTCGCACGAGACGGTGGATAAGCGTTTGCACTATGCTTTTCAAAATGGACAGCCTGTTTTCAAGGCGGCGGTGAAGGGTATGACTTCGACAATCAATGAAGTTTTAACGCGTAATCGTATGACTATCAATGATATAGATTGGCTTGTACCGCATCAAGCGAATAAACGCATCATTCAATCCGTCGGCGACGGCGTCGGCATTCCGAACGAACGAGTGATGATGAATATTCATAAATACGGCAACACAACGGCGGGAACATTGCCGCTTTGCCTTTGGGATTACGAAAATCAGTTGAAAAAAGGCGACAATTTGATGCTCACGGCCTTCGGCGGCGGCTTCACATGGGGTTCTATTTTCATCCGTTGGGCGTATGACGGCTTAGAGTTTGGGGTGTGAGTTTTGAGGTACGGGTTTTGGGTTTTGAGTTACG
>JAYSRS010000281.1:0-4863 GCA_043720935.1 Saprospiraceae bacterium | reverse complement strand
GCCAAAAATAAGGCATTCGTGACTTAATCAACAAATTTTTTAATATTTATTTTTAATATTTCTAACAAAAAAAGCACCCCCTCAGTAAAGGCGGTGCTTTTTTGTTTTGGAATCATTTAAAGCTATCATAAAGGGTCATCAAGATTCTTAGGGTTGCGCGGTATTGGATTATAATCATCATCACCATCAAAACAATCCAAAGCCGTTCCTTCAAAACGGTCAATTAAGGCTTTTTTGACGGCTTTATGTGCCATAAATACTGTAAACCAAACAGAAAAGAATTCTCTTCGGTCTGCAATACGGTTCAACGTTCGGGGAACTTTTAAAGTTCCCCGAATGTGCGCTATAACGTGCGCCGTACCATAAAGCCGATAATTCCGTTTTGTTAAGTACATCTCGGCGTGTTCCCATGCCTCTTTACTGTGTAGCCAACGTTTATCATTTCTTCCGTCAAATTTTGGATATTTAGGGTTTAAATATGGCGTATTTTGCGAGGCTATCGGAAATTTATCTAAACCAACTAATCTCATCAAAGCCTCTGCTTTGGGCTTTTGGTTCGCAGATAAAAGCGGGTTTACACTTACAAAACCGCCTTCCTTGTACGTAAAAGCCATAAAAGTATTGTTTCTATCTAGGAAATACATTTTTACAAAATCAACCTCTATATTCGTTTTGTTATTTTTTCCATTGCATTTGCTACACGCAGAGATGAAGTTTTCCCAAAGATACTTCATCTCTTTGGGAAATTTTTTTTTGTCAATTTGGTCTTGCGAAACAATGTGATCCACTTGGGCAGTTGAATTAAACACTTCACAGTAACTGCAATAAGGCCCCAAATTGTCGTCCAAATCGGGTTTAGCTTTTGAATGCGGTTTGTATTCCCTTAAAATACTTTTTTGAGTTTTGGAATTGACATGCCCGACTGCCTATTTTTGAATTGGTCTCATAATCTATGCGCTTGCCTTTCAGCTTTTAAAAGTCCAACAAAAGAAGGGTCGTCGCTGTAACGTTCTTCCAATTCATTCAGTTTTTGCCTCAAAATAACAACTTCGGCGTCCGTTTTGCTGGTTTTACCTTGGTCAATGAGGGCGTAATATTGAGCGGCCACATCTGTCATTTCAATAAATAATGGCGGTCTTGGGGTCTTATTAACATTGACGCCCATTTCTTCCGCAATTTCTTCATAGCTAAGTTTAAAAGGGTCTTCTTCAATGCCTTCTGTGTCATCCAAATTTATTAATTCTGTTTTTTTAAGGCTCTGTACAACGAAAAGGGAGTGCGTTGTGGCAACGAATTGAATTTTGGGAAAGGCTTTCTTTAAGTCCGCTATAAAATGGTGTTGCCAATTTGGATGCAGATGCATATCTATTTCGTCAATCAAAACAATGCCTTCACTGTCAATAACTGCCCGTTCACCCAAATAAGGATTAAGTTGAATACAGCGATACGCAATATCGGCAGCTAGGCTTATGGCATTGCAATAGCCATCACTCAATTGACTAAACGCCAATTTGTTTTTTATGCCTTTATCATCTGTAAAAATACCCATCAATTCATCTTGCTTTCGGTCAAAAGCCATGTCTTGCCAAGTATTATCGGGCATCAAAGCGAGAATTGCTTGTTTGAAAGCTTTTAGATGTGCGCTGTCAAGTGGTTGGGCAAATTTGGCTATTGTATCTTCTTGAGTTTTTATCCATGATAAAAATTCTTTGTTTGAAGATTTTGCAGAAAGGCTATTTTTATAAGCCATCGTTACACCTTCTCCTTGTCGTTGAAAAGAGACTTTTTCATGTTCTGCCCACAAACGCCCCGTACCATAATAAGCGATAATAGGAAATGGGATACCTGTCTGTTTGCGACTGTCATTAAGTTTTTGAGTGGCAATCGTCCTTATTGAATTGGCCTCCTTGTAATTTAGTTTTTTATTACTAATTTCTCTTTTCCATTGAATCGCCTTGTTATCAATGTGGCCATTCGCTTCTATAATTACAGGTATTTGTGGCTTAGGTTGTCCATCTATCGTAACAGACCTAATCTCTCCTTTTTCAATTTTTCTAGGAGGAATACCCTCAATACCCAAGAAAAAGCTACCTGCTGCAATCGCTAAAGCATCCAAAACAGATGTCTTGCCTTTGGCATTGTCGCCAATAAAAACAGTAAATTGTTCTTTAAATTCAAAGGTTTTGTCTTCAAAGCCTTTGAAATTCTATATATGAATCTTATCAATTCTCATCAATTCTAATTTTAATCATTTAACGTATTTCAAACGACAAATTTAAACTATCTTTTTAAAAATCTTACGTTTTTTTAAATAGATAGCAAAATATAACAATCGCACAAGGCAATTACTTAGCGCAACGCAACAAAAAAGCGCCCCCTCAGTACGGCGGTGCTTTTTTTGTTTTTTTCGGAATCCTGATTTGTCAGATTTTTAGTAGGATTTAACAGGATTTAGATACCCCTCAGTATAAACGCAAGAAATGAACGCATTTTAAGGATATTGCGCTTGTAAGTGAGCATTTTCCGCCATTGCCCTCTGTTTTTGCAAAAACAAATGATACCTTTCTAAGTAAAAAGGGCTATATTTGTCTTTATTAATTTAAAAGTAATAAAATCGTGGCAAAAAGAAGTAAAAATTTCAATACAGAAACCATGAAATCATGGCGCGAAGGTGAATTAATTGACACCTTCAACCTCAATCGTATCATTACGACTCAAACGCCTTTGATGCAAGAATGGTTAAATGTTCAGATACCCGAATTAAATGTTGGGGAACAATATATGTTCGATAAAGACCTTTTGAAAGCACAAAAAAACATTGTTGGATGGAGTGAAGAGGATTTAAAAATAAAGTTTATCAGCACCATTTTAGAATTAGGGCATCTCACGGAGGATGATATCGTCATGTCTTATTTTGATAAAATCATTTCAGCAACCGTTGAAACAATTAATTTGACGGTTAAATCCGACTTTATGTTGGCAAAAGGGACTTTAAATGTTTTCAAAATGCCTTATTTCCATTTTCAAGAATACAAACCGCAGTTGAACCCAAGTGGCGAACCAATGGCACAATTGTTACAAGCCTTTTTGATTGCTCAAGAAAAAAATCAGCACACAAAACCGCTTTATGGTGCAGAAGTGATTGGTGCAAATTGGCGATTTGTAACGATGGAAGGTAAAGATTACTGCATCTCCAAGACTTTTGATTCGGTCGATAAAACGGATTTGTTGACGATTGTCGCTGTTTTACGGAAGTTTAGATATATTTTGGAAACGGAATTGCTGTCCAAATAGTTTGATTGTCTTTTATCCCAAACACTAAAAAAGCACCCCCTCAGTAAGGCGGTGCTTTTTTTTGTTTTAGAATTAGGATGCGTAGGATTTTGAAGGATTTAACAGGATTCATACTGACGGGGTGTCTAAAATCCTATTAAATCCTTAAAAATCTTACCCATCCTAATTCTAAGCGGCCACTAATTCAGCCTCAGCTACCTTCTTCCGTTTCGCCAAAACCGCCTTATAATCACGCGGCATAACTTTAACGAACGCACCTTTCCACTCGTGCCAATCATTGAGAATGTTCAACGCTTTTTGGCTGCCCGTGTGGCGGAAATGCTCGCGTATCATGCGGCGCAAAGTGTCGAAATCCTCGGCGTCGAGTGGGTCTAAATCCACCATTTCGGCGTTTAGATTCTTTGAAAACGTTTTGTTTTCGTCAAAAACGTAGGCCACACCGCCCGACATACCTGCCGCGAAGTTGCGCCCCGTTTCGCCCAAAACAACGACTGCCCCGCCTGTCATGTATTCGCAACCGTGGTCGCCGATGCCTTCTACGACGGCTTTTGCGCCCGAATTTCGGACGGCAAAACGCTCACCCGCCATACCTCGAATGTAGGCTTCGCCTGACGTGGCCCCGTATAAAGCGACATTGCCAATGATGATATTTTTTGATGGGTCGAACGTCGCTTTTTCAGAAGGAGAGACGGCGAGTTTTCCGCCCGACAAACCCTTACCAAAATAATCATTCGACTCCCCCCTCAGTATAAACGTTGCGCCGTGCGCCAAAAACGCGCCAAACGATTGCCCCGCCGACCCGTCAAAACGGTAAACGAGGGAATCCGTCGGCAAGCCTTCGCCTTTGAAACGCTTGCTGATTTCGTAGCTCAACATTGCCCCTACTGCTCGGTCGGTGTTCTTGATTTTCACCAACGACGCGTAAGGTTTGCCTGTTTTCAAGGTATTTTCCGCCCGTTGAATCAAATGACGGTCAAGAACGGTCTTAATATCGTGGTCTTGCTCCACTTTTTTGTATTGCCCGACGCTTTCGTCAGCAGGTTCTTTGTACAGAATAGGCGATAAATCCACGGTTTTGTATTTCCAATGTTCGGTGTCTTTCCGCATTTTTAACATCTCGACTTTGCCGACCATTTCGTTCACCGTTTTGAAACCCAATTCGGCCATAATTTCACGGAGTTCGGTCGCCAAAAACGTAAAGAAATTCACTACGTGGTCGGCTTCACCCGTGAAGCGTTTCCGCAATTCTTCGTCTTGCGTCGCCACGCCAACGGGGCAGGTATTCAAATGACATTTCCGCATCATAATACAGCCTTCCACAATTAACGACGCCGTCGCTATCCCCCACTCTTCTGCTCCTAGCATCGCGGCAATTGCCAAATCACGACCTGTCCGCAATTGTCCATCCGTTTGCAAAGTCACACGGTCGCGGAGTTTATTTTTCACCAAAACTTGGTGTGTTTCGGCCAAGCCCAATTCCCACGGAAGCCCTGCATGACGCACGCTACTGAGGGGAGACGCACCCGTGCCACCGTCGTAACCCGCAATCAAAATTTTATCGGCTTTTGC
>JAYSRS010000280.1:0-4865 GCA_043720935.1 Saprospiraceae bacterium | reverse complement strand
CAAGCTGCCTCCGATAGATTTTCTCCACGCACGCCTTTTTCGCGCAGCGAAAAACAGTGTGTATGAAAATACGCTTTTATTTATTTCGCATTCCTAATTGATTATCAATGAATTTAGAACCATTTTTTTATTTTGCGATAACTAACCGATTATTCCGATTTCTTATACCGTTAAACCATATTGCTCGTATGCCTTTTGGATTTGATTTTTATACTCATAATACTGAGGGCTCGAAATTTTGTAGCGGATGGTCTCCAAAAACTGGTTGAGTTTTTCATGTTCGACTTCCGTCAAGACATTGTCGTCGAGAAAAACGTCCATCAATTTTAAAAATACTTCGTTAACCTCTCGGGCGAGTTGTACGAGTTTGGTTTTATCTTCCAAAAAGCCGTAGAAAAAAGCGGCTTCGTTGTAATTCACTTTTTGTTCCAAAACGAGGCCATCAAAATCGCGTTTGATTTTGTTTAAATCAGAGACAATTTGGTCATAACTACGCCGTTTTGCGGCAAAATCGTCCATTAAATCATAGATTTGCCTCGTAAAGTCCTTAATAAACCGATGTCTGCGCCGAAAATACCACCAACCGACGATACCCGAAATCAAGGCAAAAGTCCCCGCAACACCCAATTCAGAAGCAAATCCCAAAGCCGCTAATTTGTTTCCTGCCTTAAAAACGGGGCTTGAATTAGCGATGGCACCGTTGTTTTCAGTAGCAAAAGAAAGGGCATCAAAATCTTTTTTTAGCAATTCTGTAGGCGGTTTCAGAGAGTTCACATGATTGATAAAAATGGTTTGAAGCGCGCCAAAATCCTTCGTTTGAAACTGTTTGCGCGCATCACTCCATTGCCCAAGTTGGTAGCTTGACCCGTATTTTTCCGAAATCATCGCATTGGCTTTGTCGAAAAAATAGACAAAATGCTGCAAGCTAGCCGTGTCGTTCAACGCCGCTTTTTGGGCTTCCAATTTAGCTGAATCTTTTTGAAGGCCATTATACTGAGGGGCCTCTTTGGCCGTTGAATCCAAGGCATTTTTCTTCTTAATTAAGTCTTTTTCAACATCATTCTTCTTAACTTTCAGACCCAAAACCAATTCTTCGGCCAGAGGTGACAACAAAATTTGGCCACCAAAACGCTTGAAATGTTCATTATTCATCTCAATTTTCTGCCCTACGCCCGCGTGTGTGATGCACAAGAGGTAAAAATTATCGGGAATTTGAATTGTGTCGTCGCCGAAAGTTACAACGAATTTAGGGTCATCAAGACGTTGCCACAATTCGGGTCCAAACAAGGTTTCGGGATTGATTTTATCAAAATTATCAATCACGCAAACGAATTTTTCAGCAGGTCGAGCGCGGCAATTGTCCCAAAAATTGAGCAGTTCACCTTTCTGAAACTGGCCACTTTCAAAACGACCGATGTATCTTTTGTTCAATTCGAGGTCAAATTGTGGCGCGCAAAGAATCTGCAATTTATTGTTGTCATCGGCCATCAAATTGGCGATTCTATCCACCAAAGTTGAGTTACCGCTCCCCGTTACACCCGCAACGATGGCAAATTTTTGCTCCACAATTTGATTAAAATACTGTTTAAATTTCTGATACCTCATCGTCGGCGCGTAAGGCGTTGAGACGCGTTGCAAGGCCGTCAAATCGCCTTCGGGCAGTTTTTGAGCGTGAAAACCGTTGTAAAGAATCCGTAAAGAGTCCGCCGCCCTGTCCAAAGTCAAGGGATTTGTACGCAGCAAATCGGTTGTTCCTGCCCAAAGTGGGTCTTTTTCGTTGCGAAAACCGATGTAAAGTAGCCCTATACTGAGGGGTACTAAAACGGCGAGCAAGAGATATTTTTGAGTCGTCGTGATGGTCATATCTTTCGTTTTGTTTGTTTTATGTTGTATCACGGACTTCAGTCCGTGAGTATTTGAACATTCACGGACTAAAATCCGTGATACTTACTTTTTTTGAATAAAATCCCATTGATTGCCATACAAATCCTTGAAAACGGCCACCGTTCCGTAAGGTTCTTCAACAGGAAGGCGGACAAATTCGACACCTTTTTCGGTCATAGATGTGTAGTCGCGCCAAAAATCGTCGGTGTATAGAAACAAGAAAACCCGCCCACCCGTTTGATTGCCGACGCGGGTTTGTTGCGCGTCATTTGCAGCCTTGGCCAGCAATAAATGGCATGAGCCGTTGCCTTGTGGTGCAACGACAACCCACCGTTTTGTGGAACTCCTATACGTGTCTTCGACAAGCGTAAAATTGAGTTTTTGCGTATAAAACGCAATCGCAGCGTCGTAATCATCAACGACTAAGGCCAAAAGCGCAATGTGTTGGTTCATAATTTCAGATGTCAGATTTTAAATTAATCAGTATATCAAAAGACAACATTGTTTATTTCTATCCTTTATTGACACACAAATTTTGTAAACAGAGATAATTGTCGCAACCTTGTTTCCCGAAAAGATTTCAAATTTCAGATTCCAAATTTCAAGCGGGAACAACTGATAATTAACGCGTTGCCTCTTAAAATTTGAAACATGAAATCTAAAATTCCCTTAGACAGCGCGAATGTAGAAACGCTCGTTATTTTTAACGCTTATTTTGAGAAATTTAACGCATTTTCTACGAAAACTACCCTAAATAGGGCATAAAATCAATAATTCCGTAACTAAATCATGGACTAGAGTTCGTGTCACAATCAAAGAAAAAAATGACATCTATCGAAATAAGAGACGCCGTGAGGCAATTAGTGGCTGATGGTCGCTTGAAGCAGGCCATTAAAAGCATCAAAAAATGGGGCAGTGAAAACGCCAACGACTGGATTGTGAGCGAGGCCAATAGTTTGTTAGACGACATGAAATACATCAGCGATAGTTTCGACAGCGACATGTCAGAACGGATTTTGGCCTTGGCCGATTGCATCATCACGGGTGGGTTTCCCGAAACGGCGGGGCTTGAAACACCCGAATCGAACGGAAGTGCGAGTAGCAGCGCGAGTGGCAGCAAATGGCATTCGAGTTCGGCAGATTCGTCAGAAATCAACGCCATAACTGACAATCATGCGGATAGCAGCGAAGGAATGCCGCCAAAATCGGCGAGTTTGCCCGTTTCTTCTTCAAAACCAATTAAAAAAAGTTCAGCGCGCCCGTCTTCAGGAGGAACACCTACGGCTTCGGGTAGCACACCAACGCCAACGGGTGCAAAAATGCCTACGAAAAGCAGTAAATCGAAACCCGTTTTTAGTGCTGAACCGCCGCCGCCGCCATCTTTTGAAATAGCCGATATTGACCCATCGCCAATCATAATGCCCGATATTCAGCCGTCTATGGCCGCTGCGATTGCGTTACCTGCTATGTCTGTGCCGACACCCGTGCCGATTCTCATGCCGATTTCCTTGCAAACGGGCGGTTTATTGTACAATATTCCGTCGAAAATGAAGCAAAACGAAGACACAACGTGCATTGTTCGCATTGCTTTTGATAAAACGCAACTCAAAACGGCGGACGATGATTTTACCGAAGAAGTCGTCAAAGAGATTCGCATCTCGCGCTTGATGGAGGTCGAAATGGTCAATGAAGGAACGGAGGAAGTGTTTAAAATTGTCGCCAAGTCTCAAAAACAACAATCACTTGATAGTTTTGAGGCGACTGAATGGCGTTTTGCCGTGCGGCCTTTGGTGGCAGGAACGCAGAGTTTACTGCTAAAAGTGACGATTGTCGAAACCGATGCACAGGGCAAAGAGACGCGTAAAGAAAAGATTTTGGAAGAAGAAATCGTTATTTCGACCGAAAAGGTTAGGAAAACGCCGCCGAAAGCGCAAAGTATTGCCTCAATTGTCCCAAATACTGAGGGGCCTCTTCAGGGCTTTTTGTCGGCTGATTTGAAATTGACGGACTTAAAAACGTTGCTTTTCATGGGCGCAAACCCGCCTGGAACGCGGATGCTGCAACTTGAAATTGAGCATAGTCGCATTGCAACAAAAATCAATAACCGTTTTAGAATTGAGGTCGAAAAGTTTTTGAGCGCGAGCGAAATTCCTGAATTGATTATTGACAGAAAACCCGCGATTATTCATTTTTCTGGCCACGGCAAAGACCCAAACAGCACGGAACAAGGCCAAACCGACGGCACGACGCGGGCTATCGGTCGAAAAAAAACGGATAAAAGCAATCAAGGCGGCATCGTGGTTTTTGACGACGATATGCGTAGCTTGAAAGTCGTGGATGATGCCGCGTTGGACTTTATTTTCGACAATATTACCACCAATTTTAACATTCTGATTGAAGTGGTGGTGTTCAACAGTTGTTTTTCGGAATCGCAAGCCAAAGTGATTGGCAAACACGTCCCTTATGTTGTCGGCTCAACGCGGGCGATTGCCGACGATGTGGCGATTGCTTTTGCCGCAGGTTTTTATTTCGGCGTATCGAAGGGTTTGAGCATCGAAAAGGCGTTTAGTTCGGGCAAAATGCAAGCAGTTTTGGCGGATAAAAAGGCTAAGGATTTGATTGTTTTGTATCGAATGGGGGAAAAAACGAACTTGTAAATGCCCAAATACTGAGGGGTATGAAAAATCATAAAAATTTGATTACCAATAACTTACAACTCTCCAAGGGTTGCAACCCTTGGAGAGTTAAATTAAATTAAATCTTATTAAGTGCTTCGACTAAATTATTTATAAGAATACTGAGTTACAACTTGACGCGGGTTTCAAACCCGCGTCAAGTTTTGTGCTAAATAATTTTGTCGAGCCACTTAAATCCTATTAATCCTATTAAATTGTAGTTATTAAAAAGGTCACAACCCTTTGATTTTCAAAGTATTGTGACCCACCATCATTGCAAAAGATTATGTTTGCGTTTGTAAATAA
>JAYSRS010000279.1:0-14638 GCA_043720935.1 Saprospiraceae bacterium | reverse complement strand
TTCTCTTATTTTATTGTCTTGTTAACCATAAAAGTAAAGAGAATAGGGGGAATATTTTTTTTTAACTTAACAAGCCAGTTTGAAACCCGCGTTAGGTTTTTCTGAAAATATATAAAACGCACCCCTCAGTATTTTCTATTTTTGTCTAGTTCGCTCAGTTTTAAGCCTAGCATATAGTTTTTCATCCCTTCTTTTTTAAGGGATTCAATGGATAGCGCGTTGTATTTCGCCCAAAAATGTTGTGATTCCTAACAATTCATTCTAGACTTATTAATTTTCGCAAAACAAAACTACACCTTCTTTTTGATATTTTTTAAAATGAGGTTTATTATGAAACATTTTTTTAAAAATCATAAGTTTTATACACCTTAGTATTTTCGTCAAACTCAGTGCAAAAGCGAATACATTTAAAATAATCAATATGTATTAGACATTGAAAATAAATATGATAACCAATTTACCCCTGCAAGCTCGTTAATAGTGAGTTACTTGCAGATTCATCATTTATAATTCTTCCTCCATCATTTACTCAATCCACCATTTTCAAATCTTCTTTTGGCGGTGCGTAGCTTTTTTTCAGGGCTGTAATCATCGTCTCGACCGTTCGTGGCAAGTCAAACTGAGGCGACCAATTCCAGTCTTTTCGGGCCTGTGCGTCGTCAATGCTTTCGGGCCAAGAGTCGGCAATTTGTTGGCGATAATCGGTTTTTGACGCCGTTCTTTTGAACGTTGGTATGTGTTTTTTTATTTCTATCTCCAACTCCGAAGGCGTAAAACTCATCCCCGACAAATTGTAGCTGCTGCGAATCGTAATCCGTTCCGAAGGGGCTTCCATGAGTTCTATAATGGCGCGAATAGCATCATCAATAAATATCATAGGTAAGCGGCTATTCGACCGTAAAAAACACTCATACGGCTTATTTTGAACGGCACTGTGTAGAATATCCGCCGCAAAATCCGTCGTTGAACCGCCCGTTTTGCCTTTCAAACTGACAATCCCGGGAAAACGCAAGCCACGTACGTCAACGCCATAGCGATTATGATAGTAGCTGCACCAGTTTTCACCTGCAACTTTCGACATACCAAACACGGTTTCGGGCGTCCGAATCGTGTCTTGCGGCGTCAAAACGCGCGGCGTATTTGAGCCAAAAACGGCAATCGAAGATGGGAAAAATACCTTTCGAATTTTATGACTACGCGCTACGTCTAAGACATTAAACAAGCCGTTCATGTTCTCATTCCACGTATCAAGCGGATTGATTTCGCCTTTGGCAGATAGCATAGCTGCTAAATGATAGATATGCGTAATTCTATATTTTTCAATGACATACACCAATTTCGCACCATCCGAAGCGTCCAAAATTTCAAATGGCAAATAGCTGTTGCCATCAATCGGCAAATGAATATCAGACGCAATCACATTGTCGTGTCCATATTTTTCGCGCAAGGTTCGGGTCAAAATTGAGCCTAGTTGTCCGTTTGCACCGATGACGAGCATTTTATCTTTTGGCATATTTCGGTTTATAAGGTATCACGGACTTCAGTCCGTGAATGTTAAAAAATATTTTTATTTATTCACGGACTGAGGTCCGTAATACGATTAAAAACTAGGTAGTTCGGTCAAAAAAGTAACCCCCTCAGTAGTGTAATCCATTTGGCAACAAAAGGTCGAAATCCCGTTTGTGACCAACAAAAAAGGGACGCGAAACACCAAATTATAGTGGGCTATTTGCTCAAAAGTTGTTTGGTCAATCGGTATCGTTGCCGCTTTGCATTCCACCAAAAGAAAAGGCTGAAAATTGTTGTCAAAAGTCAAAATATCGCACCTTTTTAGTCGCTCATTGACCGTCAAACCCATCTCAACGCGCATTTTACTGAGGGGGTAGTTTTTTTCCGACATCAAATAATGCACGACAAGTTGCCGCACCAATTCTTCGGGCTGCAAAATCATAAATTTTCGCCGCACAACATCATACACTTCCAACTTATCCGTTGCAGTTCGGCGAATCCGAAGGGCATTTTTATATTTTAGAAAATCAATATTTAGAACCATTGTCAAGCCCATTAAAAGGCGGCTGATTATTTTGAAGGGCTAATGTAGAAAGACATCTGACTGTTTTAGTATCTCGCTATGATTTTTTACTAAAAAAGCCGTATTGCTCTTCGCTATACGGCTTTTCTGCTACCTCTCAGTATGTCAGACTTTTTTTATCTCGACGGCTGTTCAACGGTGTTCAACGGTGCATTTGGGTCAGGAATGTCGTAAATATCCGTTTTTGTTTCCGTTTTTTTGACGCGTTGCTGCTCAACACCGTCGAGCATTTTGTCAGTACGACTTAAAAAACCTTGAAAAAGCGGTTTTGATTCACCAATGATTCTAAAACCCGATTCACGCAAAGGCTCGAGAAAACGATAGCTGATAGAAGTCGCCTTTGTTTCCGTCGGAATCGCGTGGGCACTGTCTGCAAACCACACCAAAACGCTGAAAAAAAACGAAAAAATCAAGGCTAAAATTCCTGCCCCCATTACTTGATTGAGAATATTAATATGGGCAACTTCAAGGATGTTTGTAACGAATTCGCTTAGAAAACTCAAGCCCCACTTCACTAGAAAGAAAGTGGCGAGAAAACCGACGACAAACATAAAAGGATTATACGTATTGAAGCCTTTTTCAAGCATTTCTGTCATATAAGGCGACAATTTGAACGCCGCCATCAAGGCAATAATCATGGACAAAACCGAAAAAACGGTGTTGATAATGCCTTGGCTGAATCCCTTAAAAAAGGCGTAACCAATTGTGGCGATAAAAAGAATATCTAAATACATGGTTGTTATGTCGTTATTATATGTGTAGTTAAAAAGCTGTTTTTTAAATCACTTGCTTAGAGTCGTTATTAATTGTAAAATTTTAATTTTTTTTCAAAATACCCCCTCAGTATTTTTGCCAAATAATTAATAAAATGACCATATTTTAGTTGTAAACCGCTGCAAATCTAAGGGATAAAATGTTGCAAACCAATAAGTTTGACAAAATGACTGTTTTAAACGACCAGTTTTGTCACTCAAATTTAACAATTAGATAAAGTTGGAATCCCAATTCCTTGACTACTTTTGTACCATAATTGAGACGTTAGACAATGGATATAGGTACTTCTAGGGATATAAAAAATTTGCGGCGTTTTCGCCGTTGGACAATTATTACGGCCTTGGCGACCGTTTTTCTAATTTGGGTAGGCGGTTGGGTCCGCTCGACAGGTGCAGGAATGGGTTGCCCAGATTGGCCTAAATGTTTTGGAATGTGGATTCCGCCGACTTCTGAAGCGGCTTTGCCTGCCGATTATTTGGAACATTACGGTGCGCAACGTTTGAAAAAAAATCAACGCGTCGCAAAAACTTTGACAAAATTAGGGTTCACAGATTTGGCTTATTTGATTCAAAACGACCCCTCTGTATTTATCCACGAACCGTTCAATACTTATAAAACATGGACGGAATATCTCAATCGTGTGGCAGGTGTTTTGGTTGGTTTTTTCATCTTTTTGACCTTGATTTTCTCAATTCCTACGCGGAAAGTCGATAAAAAGCTGTTTTGGCTCTCATTATTTGCCTTTTTAGGCGTCGGATTTGAAGGTTGGCTAGGTTCATTAGTCGTCTCAACAAATTTAATGCCTTCGTTTATTACAGTTCACATGATACTCGCTATGGCGATTTTAATGGCTTTAATTTCGGCAGCAATTATCGCCGACGTGACAATAAAATCGAACAAAGTCACATTATTTGAAAAGCCGTGGAACTTAATTGGCGGCGGTGTAGTTATTTGCGGACTGATTTTAACCCAAATTATAATCGGCACTCAAGTACGCGAAAATGTTGATATTGTGAAGGCAGCACTTAGCGCAAACGAGCGTTCAGAGATAATTCCGAAACTAGGCAGCGTTTACGGTACACATCAGCTCTTTTATTATATTCTAGCTTTGAGTGTGCTGATTTTCGCTTTTTTACTGAGGGGGTCTTCAAAAAGTGGTCAAAAATACTTTTCGCTTAACGGTGTCAAATTTTCGACAATCTTGATGGTTTTTGCACTTTTGGGCGAGATTTTGATAGGTATTTCCTTGCATCGTTTCGATTTACCGCCCGTTTTGCAGCCGCTTCATTTATTGTTCGCTACGGTTCTTTTTTCAGCCGCCTATATGACGACAAGTTTTTTATGGGTAGCGAAAAATAAATAATTTTTTTTGCAACCCGACAGTCACGCTCAACGTAAAATATTCTTATAAATCGTATCCATTCAATTAAACTTACATTTGATAAGATTGTCTAATTTGAACGTACTCGAGACAATGCCCGTCAAATAGATGCATAAAGAAGAAAAACAACAAACACGTTTTAAAGTTCAGGCAGCTACCCTGCTAGGAAACCACATTTTTTAACTTGCTAAATCCAACAACATGGTTCAGTCACATGACTTCTGGCTTTTAATCCTTCTAACGGCGTGCATGGTTCTGATGAATATGCCCACTAAAAAGTTAGAAAAGGCCGAAAAATGATTCTTTCAGTCTAAAATTCAAAGCCCGTTTCGAGTAATCGAGACGGGCTTTTTGTTGGTATCACTTCAGTCCGTGAACTAAAATATTCACGGACTGAAGTCTGTGATACCAATAAAAAAAGGGTAACTACTTTTTCAAGTCGCCACCCCTCACACTATGAAACACTATAATTTTCTTTCTTGTAATTTATTTGTTAAGTCTAACATTGTTTTTTAAAGCACAAACGTAAAGTAATTTTCTGAATAATACAAGAAAACAGCTTCTTTTTTGTCCTTTTCAAAAACATTAATCAAAAGTATAACCTGTTTTTCATATTTTAAAATTTTTGCAAGAATATTTTTCCATTCCACCATTCTTTTTCTATAGTCGCCTTGTTTTTCTCATAAAACTTTACGGCGGGCGTGTTCCAATCTAATACTTGCCACTTCGTCATAACGCACTCTTTTTCCTTGGAAATAGTCAAAAAACGGTCAAAAAGCAACTGCCCGACACCATATTGACGGTAAGATTCCGTTACCACAAAGTCCTCTAAATACATCATCCGACCGCGCCAAGTGGAGTACGCAAAATGATAAAAAACCATCCCGACAATTTTTTCTACCGCCTCGGAGGTTGCTTCATTCTTCGCAATGGCACCGGCATCAACGGCTAATTCTACATTAAAAATACCTTCGAAAAAATCTTTTTTATAGGCTTCAATCGTGGCTGTATGCTGTTCGGGTGCATTTTCATAAACGGCTAATTCACGCACAAGGGCATGAACGGCGGGCATATCGGCGAGGGTCGCAGGGCGTAGTATGATGTTCATAACAGTATTTTTAGTCAATAGTTTTAAAAAAGCGAAAGTAGAAAAGCGGCACTAAAGCGTGTTTTACCCTTGTTTTTGAATTTAGAAATGAGTGAAAAAAGGTATTACGCAAAGGTAAAAAAACGTTGGGAAGGGCTTTATACTGAGGGGGTGCAATTTTCAAAAAACGTTTGCTTTTTTTAGAATAATACGTACTTTTGTGAAAAATATCAGTAAAATGAGGAGTTACACATTCAGAGATTGCGATTTAGAGTTGCTTGAAACCTTATTTGGTTTGGAACAAGTACGCCATTCTGAAAAACTACAAGAATGGCTCAATCAAGAAGCTGAAATCACGCCTCTTGAAAAAGCTATTATTCTACATTACCAACGTATTTTAGAGTACAATCTCTTTAGCTGGAACGAGCAAGAATTGGCCATCAATTTCATTGGGCCACTTATTGGCATGCTAGAATTCACAACGGGCAAGTTTAATCTTTTCGCCGAACGACTACTTGAAGAAACCATACAATCCGTTGATAATGAAGATATTAGGTTGAGTGGGAAACCTGATAGTTTAATCGCTTCGGGGCGTCGCAGCCCTAAAATTCCGTTCTTTTCGTTTCACGAACATAAGCCTGAAACGGAAGGCGGAGGTGACCCTGGCGGTCAAGTTTTAGCGGCTATGTTGGTCGGTCAAGCCAAAAATAAAGAATATGACAAGCCTATGTATGGCTGCTATGTGATTGGTCAAAACTGGTATTTCTTGGTTTTAGAAGGTAAACAGTATAAAGTTGCCCCGCCTTTTGCTGCAACAAGTAGTGAAGTTTTTGACATTTACCGCGTTCTCAAAGCCTTGAAAAACAACATCGAAGCGCGTTTAGGGCTTTAAAAAAAATCATTTATTCAGTTAAATGTATTTGTTTTTTGTTTTATTGTTGAAAGCACCCCTCAGTATCGGGTGCTTTTTTTTCAGAAAATTACTGATTTGGATAAAGATGCCTTAGTTTGATTCAATTTAATAACGAATAATTTTAAAATTTATATTTTCTAATCTTTTTAACAATTTGCAAACATGAAAAAACAATTTTTCTACTGCATTCTTCTGGCATTTTTCGCCTTGACTTCGTGCAAAAAAACGGACTGTACCATCGAGAATGCCATCGGTACACCAACTGAAATGGCTACAGGAACATGGTCAATCGGTTATGTTACTGAAAAAACGATTGATGTAAACGGCAAAGTTTTGAGTAGCACGACAACACAAAACAATGTTGGTTTCACCAGTTTACGTGCCAATGGCACGTATATCACCATGACGAGTAATGGAACATGGCAATTATCGAGTGATGGTAAGCGCGTTATCTACGACAAAGGGCTTGCCGATGAACGATATTACACAATTCTCAAACTGAATTATTTGACTTGTGTTTCCGAAGGCCCTTACAGACTGACGACAGACAAGCCGTATTTTAGCAATAAATTGTATGAATATGAAGGCATAAAATAGTCTTTAAAAATAACATATACAATGAATAAGTGGTCGCATACTGAGGGGTATGCGACCACTTATTTATTGTATAAATCCTTGATTATCAATACATAAAAACGGGGCAACACCTTTGACGGCTTGCCCCGATGTAAAACTATCGCAAAAAGAATTTTTTGTTATTTTAAAGGTCTTAACGTCGTCGAGGTTAAAAACCTCGACGACGTTTTTTCAACCACCATTTTAGATACCTTCAACCGTTTTTTCCCCCGCAACTACTGCAACTTCTTCGTGTCCGTGCGACTTATTAGGATGGTAATTTTTCAAAACGCGCATTTTCAACGTTTCGGTCAATAACAACATCGCAGGTACGAGAATCAAGGTTAAAAACGTGGCGAATGACAAACCAAAAATGATTGTCCACGACAACGGGCCCCAGAAAACGACCGAATCACCGCCAAAAAAGATTTTCGGATTCAATTCTGTAAACATTGTTACAAAGTCAATATTCATCCCGACTGCCAACGGCACGAGACCCATAATCGTCGCCGAAGCTGTCAGCAAAACGGGCGTCATACGCGTCCGACCTGCTTCGATAATCGCTTCTTTCAACGGCATTCCTTGTTTCAAGAGAATTTCGGTAAATTCAACCATCAAAATCCCATTTCGCACCACAATTCCCGCTAGGGCAATGACGCCAATACCCGTCATAACGATGGCAATATCCATACGGAAAATAACAAATCCGAGCAACACACCAATCACCGAAAAGAGGATTTCTGAAATGATAATCACCATTTTAGATATAGAGTTGAATTGCAATACGAGAATCAAAACAATTAAACCAATGCTCGCTGCCAATGCACCTAAAAGAAAAGCACCTGTTTCAGCTTGTTGCTCTTGTTCACCGCCAAAAATGATGGTTACGCCATCAGGTTTGCGGTAATTAGCCGCCGCCGCTTGCACTTTTGCTACCACTTCATTAGGATTAAAATCGGTTAAAACGTTCGATGAAATCGTGACCAAACGCTTTTGATTTTTGCGTTTTATACCGCCGAGCGTGTTGCCGTAGCTCACATTTGCCACCGCACTGAGGGGTACAGAGCGCAATTGTCCCATCATCACCATATCTCGATACGTAATTTTTTGTCCCAACAAAGTGTTCACGTTGTCGCGTTGGTCTTGTTGGAAACGGATATTGACGGGATAATCATCGTCAGCCGTCTTAAATTTAGTGGCTTCTTTACCGAAAAGCGACGTCCGCATATCCATCCCAATTTGATAAGTCGAAATGCCTTCGCGGTTCGCTTTTTCACGGTCAACGTTGAGCGTAATTTCAGGATTCGTGATGTTCAAATCCGATTTCAACTCCTCAACACCGTCAATTTGCAGCGAATCCAAGTAGCGTTTCAAGCCCTTCGACGCCTTCGCCAACTCCGTGTAATCTTCGCCGTAGAGTTCCATCAAAATAGGTTTTTGCGTCGGCGGGCCGCCCGATTCTTGTTCCACCACGATTTCTGCCCCTGGAATACCTTTAATATTGTCGCGGATTTTTTTCAATAATTGAGACGTAGATTTTCCGTGTCTCTTTTCAAATTCAACAAAAGCAACCGTAACTTTGGCCGCATTTGAGTTGGTCGCTAGGTCAAAACTCGACGGGTCATTTGCCCCAACTGCTACGTTTGAAATGACAGACGCCACGAGTGGATTGTTTGTACCTAAAACGCCTTGAATACGTTGTTCGACTTGTTTACAAACCTCATTCGTGTATTTTATGTCCGTTCCGACGGGCAATTTGATGTAAGTATATGCAAAATTGGGTTCGCCAACGGGGAAAAAAACCACGCTTGGCGGATATTTTCCAACCAAAAAAAAGCTAAAAAACAACAAAAACAGCGTCGCAATCAGCAAACCGCCCGCACGAGCATTGGTTTTTATCAAATGCTTCATCATGCGGGCGTAAAGGTCTTGAACCTTCGGCCACGCCTTGTTTTGGAAATATT
Organism: Saprospiraceae bacterium; assembly: GCA_043720935.1. GTDB lineage: Bacteria > Bacteroidota > Bacteroidia > Chitinophagales > Saprospiraceae > JAAFJT01. The sequence goes on along the minus strand of JAYSRS010000279.1, from coordinate 5,812 downwards.
CGGAGGTATCAGCCAACACAAATTTATTTAATAAGAACAAGCCGAATAGCGTCAACATAAAATTACCCGCGCCGAAACCAACCACGTAGCCAATCACAACGGATAAGGCTAAAACCAAAGCCGTTACGAAAAAACTGCGGTCAACTTGACGGTGTTTGAACCCAACAGGATGCGGCTTCATAAAACTCACCGCAAAAACGGGGTTGATAATGTAAGCCACAATAAGCGACGCAAAAAGCGTTACAATCATCGTAACAGGCAAGTAAAACATGAATTTTCCGATTGTTCCTTGCCAAAATGCCAAAGGAAAAAACGGCGCGAGGGTCGTCAAAGTACCCGATAAAACGGGCATAAAAACTTCTCCTGCGGCGAGTTTTGCGGCTTTTATAATTGGTACTTTTCCGTTAGCAAAGATGCGGTGCGTGTTTTCAATCACCACAATCGCGTCGTCAACGACGATGCCGAGAGCGAGTAAAAAGGAGAAAAGGACAATGAAATTGAGCGAAAATGTTTTGTAACCCAATAAGCCTGTAAACAAACTTGGCATCACCAAAAACGCCACGCACATAGACAAAGGCACGGACATCGCCACGAAAATCGCGTTCGTTGTCCCCATAAAAAACAGTAAAATCAAGGTAACGAGGATAAAACCAATGATAATCGTGTTCACCAAATCGTGCAAAGTCACTTTTGTTTTTTCGGATTGATCGCCCGTAATGACTGTTTTTAGTTCTTTTGGAAAAGTCGTTTGCTGCAATTCATCACAAATTTTTCTAATTTCATCGCTCGCAATGATGAGGTTTTCACCACCGCGTTTGATGACGTTGAGCGTGATGACGTTTTTACCTTCCAAACGCGCATAACTTTTAGGGTCTTCGTAGGTGTCGGCGACCACCGCAATGTCTTTCACTTTCACAATCGCACCGCTACCACCCCTCAGTACAATCTCCTTAATTTGGTTCGGGTCTTTGAATTGACCTTTCACAGCAAGGTTGCGTTTCGTATTACCCATATCAACAGAACCGCCCGAAATCGTTAGGTTTTCACCCGAAATACCACGTTCGATGTCCGTCAAAGTCAACGAATTTGCCGCCATTTTGTACATATCCACGTTGACTTGAATCTCGCGGTCGAGCGCACCTACCATGTCCACGCGACTGATTTGCTTCACCGCTTCGATGCGGTCTTGCAAAATATCGGCGTATTTTTTAATTTTTTCAAGACTCAAATCGCCCGAAACGTGGACGTTCATAATCGGCACTTGAGAAATATCTATATCTATAACGGACGGTTTATCCCGCAAATCCGTCGGCAAAGTGGCTTTATCCACCGCGTCTTTGATACGCTGTTTGGCCACAGCGACGTTTTCAGACGTGCCAAATTCGACCATCACAGACGAGAAATTCTCAATCGAGTTCGACGTGATTTTTTTTACACCCGTTACGCCTTTACACTCCTTTTCAATTTCTTTTGAAATCAAGGTTTCGATGTTTTCGGGCGATGTGCCAGGATAAATCGTATTGACCATGATTTGCGGAAAAACAACTTCTGGAAATTGCTCTTTCGGCAACGTATTCCACGCCATGCCTCCCGCAAGAAATAAAAATAGCGTCAACAGATAGATAGAAGTGCGGTTGTCAATCGCCCAACTTGATGGCTTAAATTCTTTGATATTATCGAGCATGACTTATATTTTTTGAAATTTTTAATTCACCTTCACAGCGTCCCCTTCGTTCAAATCTTGATAACCCGCCGTGATGATTTTATCGCCCGCCTTCAAACCTGACAAAATTTCTGCTTTGTCGCCGTACATCTGACCGACTTTGACGGGCATTTTTTTCGCCCGACCTGCGCTTTCAACGAGAACAAAATCTGTATTTGACAAGTCTTTTTGCAATAAATTAATCGGCACAGCAATCGCGCTACCGTTTGAATAATTGACCACTTTCACCGTTGTTGCCATATTTGGCAACAAACCCGCTTCGTTTGAGCGAATCGGAATTTCCACTTTGAACGTCCGATTTGACGGATTAACCGTCGCACCGATGTAAGCAATTTTTGAGGTTACTTCCTTTTTCAAATCGGGAAACAAGACCGAAACTGTATTGCCTTGGCGAATTTTACCCGCATACGTTTCTGGTGCATCCACTTTCACCTTCAATTTTGAGAAATTAACGACCGTTGCCATCGGCGAACCTGGCGCAGCCGCTTGACCAACTTTTACCATACATTCATCCACAACGCCGCTAATCGGCGATTTGACTTGATACAAATCTCTACTACGTTGAATCGTAGTGAGGGCTTTATCAATCGCTTCTTTATTGTTTTTGGCCGACAAATACTGTACTTCCGAACCAATATTTTGCTTCCAAAGGGCTTCTTGCTTCAAATACACATCATTTGCGAGTTCCCAACGTTTTTTGACTTCTTCCATTTGTTGCAACACCATGTCGTCATCAATTTCGGCCACAACCTGACCCGCACGGATGCGGTCGCCGACTTTGATATACACTTTCGACACCGACCCTGGCACGCGGCTCGTCAAAAACACCTGTTCATCGGCCACAACCGAGCCTTGTAGCTCAATAAAGTTGTTAAACACTGAGGGGGTCAATGTTTCAACCGCAATTGCAATAACCTTCTCCGCTTTCGGATTTGCGCCGCCTAATTCTTTTTCGAGCGCACTGATTTGCGTACCCAAAGCAGTTTGTTGCTTTTTGAGTTCAGCGAGTTGCGCGATTTTATCGCCGTTTGCAGTCGCTGCGCCGTCTTTTTTTTCCCCGCAAGCGGCGAATAGGACGGTGATTATTAAAATAGATAATATATTTTTCATGTATAAAAATTTTATTTTCAATTATTTAGAAATTACAGGTCATAAACTACCACGACTCTCGTTTTGACTTCTTGCGGCGGCGTAGCTGCTCAATCTTGGTAATATTCAAAACAACCAACCACTTTTTTACGCGGTGTAACCGCGAAACAGTCAGTTTTGCGGTTACATCGCACTGAAAAGTGGCCTATTATTGAGTATTACCGAGATTTTGCAGCTACGCCGCAATCTGAAAAATAGACATTGATTAAAATAAATGACTGATTGCCGCAAATGCAATTTGTCTGAAAATTCATCATTTATAATTTATCATTCATCATTTTCCCAACGCCGTTTGTAAGGTTCTTTGTGCCACAATCAAGTCGTATTGCGCCGACCGCACATTGAATTGCGATTGATACAATTGTTGTTCGGCGGTTGAGGTTTCAAGGCTCGAACCGACGCCATTTTTATATTTTATCTGCGTCGTGTTATAGATGCGTTCTGCCAAAGCCAAGTTTTTTTGCTGACTTTCAAAGCGTTTTTGCGCGTTTACGTAGGTAATCCGCGCATTCATCACCTGCAACGTCATACCGCGTTCGACGTCATTGCGTTGCAATTTGAGGTTCATCAAGGCCAATTGAGCGCGTTCGACCTTTGCTTTGCGTTGTCCAGAATCCCAAATATTGATAGACGCTTTGAAGCCTAAAACGCCCGACGGTAGGAAATTCCACTTTTGCGTAAACAAATTATTGGCTTGAACATTCTCCGTGAGACTCGTAAAACCCGCAACGGTCGGATAAGCGGAGGCTTTGACGAGTTCCAAATTCAAGAGATTGAGCGATTCGACGGTGCTTAAAACGGACAATTCAGCACGTTTTGAGACATCAATTTTACCCATCAAATCGGCTTCGTCGGCAGGTTTCAAGAGCGTAATAATGTCGTCGGCAATCAAAATTGAGCCATCAAGCGGATAACCGATTGTCATTTTCAAGGCATTGAGCAAAACATCTTTTTGGCGTTCCAAATTCTCGCGTTCGGTCTGCAAATTAGCCAACGACAACTGCAAACGGTCAACGTCAAGTTGCTCAATAAAGCCCGCTTTTTGCGTTGCGGTGACGTCTCTGAGCGTTTTTGAGAGGTTTGAAATGTTGTTATCCAACGATTTTATACCTTCTACCAACACCAAAGACGGCAAATAGACATTAATCACTTGATTTTTGACCTCAACTTCCTTAGCCGTCAACTGCACTTTTGCCAGTTCACGCGCCAATTTTGACGCCCGAATCGCCACATTGTAAGACGGACTGTAAATCAATTGACTCGCCGTAATGCCCGCCGAAAGTGCGTTTTTTTGCTGAAAACTCACCTTTGTCGGCTCGCCCCCCATACCCGAAAAATCGGGTATTACGACTTTCGGAATGATGTAAAAGTAATTGTAACCCGCCTCTGCATTGACTTGCGGCAAGCCCGTAGCTAAATTTTCTTTAATCAAAAATTCGGCGTCTTTGATGCCATTTTGAGCAGTTTTAAGGCTATTTGTGTTTTTCAATGCGTAATTTATCGCATCGTCGAGCGACATCCGCACGATGTCTTGCGCCGAAAGTGACCCCCTCAGTATAGAAGTCAAAATCAGCACAATTAAACTGGTTTTTCTAATAAATTTATACATAAACGATTGATTTAGCGTATGTTGAGCTAGGTGAATTTTCTTTATTTAATGAATTTTCAGATTTGACAACTTTTGAAAAGCTATGGTATCTACACAGCTTTTGAAAAATTGTCAAATCTCCAAACAGAATTACAAATTTTCTAAACGTTTTTCAAGCAATTTCAAGCCCTTTGTTGTGGCAATCCCACGAATGTGATAGACGAAAAATTCCTTAAACAATTTGATTTTATCGAACTGTTTTGTTGGAAACATATTTTCATCTATCACACATAAACTGTTGCCAGAGTAGATTTTAGAGATAATATCCCCGTTAATTTCCGTTCTGTACAACCCCTCAGTAATACCGCGTTTGATGTTGTGTTTGATGTGATTAGTGACCTGTTGGTATTGGAACTGTTCAAATAATTGCCACATTTCGGGGTAATATTTCTGCAAATCGAAAATCAAAGTAGGCGATTGAATCGAAGCGATTTCTTCCAAAACGTGTTTTGCCAACAAAAACATTTCGTCAATCGCATCTTTCGCCGTCGTCTGAATCTCGTTTACCATCCGAATATCGTTCGCCAAATTTTGTTCGGCGACGCTTTTTATGATGTCGTTTTTCGTCTCAAAATGTTGGTACAACGTTTTTTTAGAAATGCCCAACTCGCGCGCAATGTCATCCATTGCGACGCTTTTGATGCCGTATTTCAAGAATAAGTTACGGGCTTTTAATACAATGTTGTCTTTCAAATTTACTGCTGTTTTATGTTGTCGTGCTTTAAAATCTACCGTTTTCAAAACTTGGTGCAAACGTACACTCTAAAAACTTAGGAAACTCAAAATGGCTTAAAAGTTTCCAAAGTTTTTTAAGTTTTTCGACGAAAACTATTCTTAACAAAAAATAAAAACAGCTTAATGGCTTAACAATCAATGTTTTAGCTTATTGGAACAAAAATAGCGTGGAGATACTGAGGGGTCAAAAAAAAAGGGATGAACTGTTATTTTTAACGGATGAACCGTTACTATTTTTTTGACAGGACGAATGAAGCCGTGTAAAATTGTGGATTTAGCGTTTATTTTCTATTGATTTTTAAGAAAAGAAAGGCTTAAAAATGGAGATATTAGAGACGATTGTAGAACAATTTTGGACTATACGTAGCATTAGCCAAACGATGTCGTTTAGAGCTTTTTTAAGACAGAATAAAATTTGGTGAAAGCATTTTACTAAATTAAAATGTCGTCAAGGTTTCTAACCCTGTCCATTACCCACATCTTTTTTAAAAGCCCGAATCCGTTAGGATTCGCACATTTATAGACAAAATAACCGTGAAAGTTCCCCGAATCCGTTA
>JAYSRS010000278.1:0-4888 GCA_043720935.1 Saprospiraceae bacterium | reverse complement strand
AGAAGGAATCGCTATTTTGTGTGTAAATAAACGACAAAATAGCGATTCCTTCTGAATGACAAAACCCGTTACGACAACACCTATGACAATTACCAACTTGCAAATTGTTAAAGAATTTTCAACCTATTTTATTGACTTTTAACCTGTTTTTCAATGAAAAATCTCTTTTTTCTTCTTCTTTTCGTCTGTCTGTGGACAATGGCGTGTACCAAAAAAACGCCTGAAACGCCTATTGTCGTTGTGCCGCCTACGGTTTTGAAACCCGAAGCTGACCCCGTTGCGTTTGCCGCCCCGTTCACGGGCGTACCCGCGACGAAGGACATTGCGATGTACGAAGTTAATATGCGCGCATTCAGTGCCGACGGCAGTTTGAAAGGCGTTCAAGCGCGTTTAGATGAGATTAAATCCTTGGGAATCAATGTGTTATGGTTGATGCCGATTCATCCTACTGGGGCTATAAAATCGGTAGGTTCGCCTTACAGCATTAAAAATTATCGAGAAGTGGGTGCGGAATTTGGCACCTTGGAAGACCTCCAAACTTTGGTCAAAGAAGCCCACAACCGCAATATGGCCGTCATTTTGGATTGGGTGGCCAATCACACGTCTTGGGACAACCCTTGGATTACCGAACATTCCGAATGGTACACCAAAGACGCGGCGGGTAACATCACGATTCCTGCGGGAACGAATTGGAACGACGTAGCAGATTTGAATTTTGACAACGCAATTATGAAGACTTTTATGATTAGCGCAATGAAATATTGGGTTTTGAAGGCCAATGTTGACGGTTTTAGGTGTGATCATGCGGACGGTGTGCCTGCCGAATTTTGGCGTCAAGCCATTGATTCCTTAGCGGCTTTGCCCAATCGGCAATTTATTATGCTCGCCGAAGGGGCGCGGGCTAACCATTTTTGGGCGGGTTTTCAGATGAATTACGGTTGGGGTTTTTATGCTCAATTGAAACCGACGTTTAAAAACAACGGCAGCCCTGCGGCTTTGGTCAATGCCCATAAAACGGAATTAAGTACCATTCCGACTGCTGCCACGATACTGCGTTTTACAACAAATCACGATGAATCAGCTTTTACGGATTCGCCAATTGCCTTGTACAATGGTCAAGCGGGCGCAATGAGTGCCTTTGTTTTGGCGAGTTACATGGGCGGTGTGCCGTTGATTTACAGTGGTCAAGAAGTCGGACGCGCTGATAGGACGCCTTTTTTCACGCGTTCAGCGATTAATTGGCAAGCAAATCCCGATATTTTGGCCGAATACAAGCGCGTCATGGCGTTTAGACAGTCGAGCAAAGCCGTAAAAGAAGGCACTTTGACAACTTTTGACGACGCTAACGTTGTCGTATTCAAAAGAACGCTCACCGCCGAAGAAGTTTTAGTTTTGGCTAATGTTAGAAGTGGCGTGTCGAATTACACTTTGGATGCCGCTTTAAAAAATACGTCTTGGAAAAATGCTTTGGACAATACGACGGTTAATCTCGCTACGCAAGTCTCTTTGCAGCCTTATCAGTATTTGATTTTGAGAAAATAGGCCCCTCAGTATTTTAGGCAATTGCGCCTACTTCTTGATTTGTCAAGGTATCAAAAGTAGTTCTGTTTTCCCATTTATCAAGGATAAAGGCTGTAATTTCTTTAATCATATCGGCAGACATATTTTCATTCATGCCTTCAAGTAAAATAGTTACAACTTTGGATAAAGAAAGATGTGGCTTTTCTTTGGCTAAATTTTGTAAATCCCGCCTAACAATTGATTTTAGACTAGACATAAATGTATCAGGGAAAATGATTTTATCGTCATTTTCCCTGAAAAAATGCGCGGCTTTGTGATAACGCTCAAGCGAGGGGTCAGCTAAAATTTCTTCAAAAGTTAAGGACTTAGCAGTAGTTTGAGTCATTTTAATTACTTGATTTTTTAAATTTTAAAGTAAATTCGTCATATATTTTATTTGGAGAATAAGGTTCATCGTACTCCTTTATTGTACCAATTACATCAAATTGCTTGTTTATTTCTTCGAAATGCCGTTGAAACACACGATTATAAAGCATTTTTCGCTTTCCATCAACGGGGACGATTGATAACGTTCTGTCGGGATAGATGTCTATGAAAGTATAGGCTATTTTAGCGACGGTACTTATAACCTTAAATACATCTTGGTTATTCGATATGACTTTACCATCAACTTTATAATCGTTGGTCATATCGCCGAAACCTAAATTCCATTTACCAACTTTATTCAATTGAAAAATAACAGCCTTTATAATTTTGCCTTTAGCACCTATGCTTTCAAAAAAGAAAACCGTATTTTCTTTGGTGGCAACGTATGGATAATATTCATTTATCATGTTGTTTCTCTAAGTAGGTTTGTTCAACAAATAGGGTTTGTTCAATTACAAAGATAAGTATTTCTCAAAAATAATTACTTTTTTTTGAGAAACGTTATAAAATATATTCGAAATAACGTGCAACATTTGATTTTATGTCATAGATAATCAGCTTAAAAACTGACATAGACCCCCTCAGTAAAAATGTCAAAATCCTTGCAAAACAGCACGTTTTGCAAGGATTTTGACATTTTTACTAAGAGATTTTTAAATTTCAAGTGCTAAGTTGTAGCGCGCAACTCAAAACGTTCACACTTCCGCGTCTTCCAAATCCTGTTTGATGCGGGTGCTAGGCTCGACATAAATCTCGAATTTGATTTTGTCTGCACCTTTCATAGCTTTCCATTCTGCTGCCGCGTCGTTGAGAACGGCGAGAATATCCCACCGTTTATTTTTGGGTTCTTTGGCCAAAAACGCATCATAGCCCCGCAAAACGATGTGTACTTCACGCGTATCGAGCCATGAAAAATCGCAGAGGCAATCGTATAAAGCATCCAAGTTTTTGCCAAAATAGGTCGGAAATTTCAGTCCTTTTTGGATTTGGCTGTAAAAATCGTTAACCGTTGCGGCGTCTGAGCAGTCAATGACGGCGATAATTGTATCTGGGTCGCGCTTTTTGTGCGTATCGTAAGGTGCTTTTAAAATTTTGAAATTAGACATCTTCGTAGTGATGAATGATAAATGATGAGTGATGAATTTTTTAACACATTGCGTATCAATAACTTATGTGCTGTTAAAGTAGCGTTTATTTGAATCGAAAATCGTGGGGAGCACTTATCGAGATTCTAATTCAAAATATTTTTAGTTTTTAATTTCTGTAAACGTGGCGTAATGATTGTTTGTGAACCACGCTTGGCCATTCGAAGCCGTAATAAGTCGCTCAACACCGCGATTTTGGCCATTTTTTTTAGGATTGACATCCCATTCTTGAAATTTTAGTTTGCGGCCATCGCTGCCTTTTTGGGGCAAACGGCGTTCAAAATTGCCGAAATTGCGCCCGCCTACGTAACCGTTCATCGGCGCATTGTTTTGTTGGATATATGCCAAAACGCGATAGACTTTTGCAGGGATGCGGCTGTCTGTTGACGCATTTGGCGGCGTATTGTTGTCCGACTTCCGACTGCCTTTTGTCGTTTCAGAAGGTCTGTTTTGCTCATTCCGACTCGCTTCTGCCGTGTTAGGCGATTGAGCGTTATTGGTACAAGCGGACATAAATCCTAGAACATTCGTCAGCACGAGGCCAACTATCAGTAAGAGGAAAGAAGATTTTTTTATTTTTTGTAACATATCTGCTTTTAAAGTTTCGCGTCAAAGTAACGGGTTTTTTAGGGAAAGTTGGGTGAAAATTAAAAATTAAGCATTTTAAATTTGCAAATAATTGATTATCAAGCTCTTGTAAATGCAAAAAAAAGCTAAACAGCAATTTTTGCTTTGGTTTTTGCTTCAAACAGAGTTCACAGAGAACACAGAGTTATGATTTATTAAAACGCTGTAAAATAATACTTTTGTAAGAAATTCTGTGTTCTCTATGAACTTTGTACGAACCAAAACCCAAAACAGAAATTCTCTTTTAATGAAAATTAGTCAAAAAAAAAGGTAATAAGATTGGAAATTCGTACAAATAATTACTTTTGTCCCATAATCAACGTTAAGTCAATTGTTCTAGAAACGATTTTTTTTAAACAAAAATAAAGGCAATAGTGGACAACGAGAGAAATTCGCGGCACTTTGAGAGTGTCTATTCAAAAAAAGTCCGAGCGGGCAAACGGCGCACTTACTTCTTCGACGTCCGCCGTACAAAGGGTGAAGACTATTATTTGACACTCACCGAAAGCAGCCGCCGAATGGATGGCGGTTATGAACGCCACAAGATTTTTCTATATAAAGAAGACTTGAATCGCTTTGTGGCCACGTTGGAAGAGACCGTTAATTACATCAAAACGGAACTCATGCCGCAATATGATTACGACGAATTTACACGTCGGCAAGAGGAATACGAAGCCCGTATGTCGGAAGAAAGAGAGCAAAATGCGACCGACAAAGCTACGGACAAAGAAGCTGTCCGCGAGGATGCCGATGATGACAGTGTGGAACTCATGGCCGCGCCTAGAAAAAGACCACCGCCACCGCCGTCTGCACCACGTCCGCCTATCGAACTCAAAAAAAACGTCTTCCAAGCGGGTGAAGAAGAAGATATGGCTTGGTAAAATAGTTTTGAGTTACGGGTTTTGAGTTTCGGAAAACTCAAAACCCGTAACTCAAAACTTAAAATATTTCATAGTATGTTACGATGAAAGCGAAGCCTTTTTTGGAAGGTTTCGCTTTTTTTGCTTCAAAATTTCAAAGATTTCATATTTCAAGATTATAAGTTTGAAATACTTGAAATACTGAAAACGCCGAAGATTTTTTGAACAGGCATTTTACCCCGAATACGCCCCAAATCCGTTAGGATTTGCACATTTATAGAAATCAAAATGAATGATTTTCACCGACTC